>CBFIIL010000001.1:0-81815 GCA_965662485.1 Flavobacteriaceae bacterium
GGCTTTCAGGAGACATAAAGCTTGCACACCTTGTGTGCCGAGGCTCATCCTACTATAATTCGGATTAAGCAGCTAAAGCGTAGTTATTCTCGCCGTTTAAATGTTGATATGGCCTTTTACGTGTATCAATATCATCACACGACGTGCTTACAATTCCATAGATCCTGCTGTCAAAACCAGTCGACCCCTTTATTGTAATTCCTCTGAAGAGGAAAGCAAAGTTACAAAAAAACTTGTGTACACTTTCAAATCCCATTATTTTCGTAAAAATACTTTTTTATTTTGCCTATGAAATTTGCCGTCATCAAAGAACAAAAATCACCCCCAGACAGGCGTGTGGTCCTAACACCAAAGTCTTGTCAAAATCTTTTAAAACTCCACTCAAAAGCTCAAATTCTTATTGAATCTTCAGACATTAGAGCTTTCTCTGATGATGAATATTTTCAACTTGGACTGGAAGTTTCAAACGATATTTCACAAGCCGATGTCATGATTGGCGTCAAAGAAGTACCTATTGAGGCACTTATCCCTAACAAAAGCTACTTTTTTTTCAGTCATACCATCAAAAAACAACCTTATAACCGCAAACTTTTACAAGCGGTTTTAGACAAAAACATAACCCTTTATGATCATGAAACTTTAGTCGATAAAAACCACAACCGACTGATAGGTTTTGGATATTATGCAGGAGTAGTAGGCGCATATAATGGCATTCGCACGATTGGAAAAAAAATGAATTGTTTCGAACTTCCAAAAGCCTCACAACTAAAAGGACGTATAGAGCTTGACATGACCTTAAATAGAATATCAATTCCGAATCTTAAAATTGTACTCACCGGAACGGGTCGAGTAGGACAGGGGGCCAAAGAAATACTCGATTTTATGAAGATTCGCCAAGTTAGTATAGACGAATTTTTAACGCAATCGTTCAAAGAAGCTGTTTATGTCCAATTAGACGTACTCGATTATGTCACTAGAAAAGATGGAACTTCATCTTGTAAATCTGATTTTTTCACATCTCCAACAGCTTATGAATCAACATTTTCTAGATTTACTAAAGTTGCTGATGTGTTTATTGCTGGACACTTCTATGGTAAGGGATCACCTTATTTTTTTACACGAGAAGAAGCAAAAGTAGAAGATTTTAATCTTAAAGTAGTAGCGGATATTAGTTGTGATATTGATGGTCCTGTGGCGTGTACCATTCGTCCTTCAACAATAGAAAACCCAATTTATGGCTACGACATTCGTTCAGAATCTGAAGTAGATTTCAAAAATCCAAATGCCATAGCAGTAATGGCTGTGGATAATTTACCCTGTGAGCTACCTCGCGACGCTAGTGAAAGTTTTTCTAATACCTTTATCGGAAAAATCATACCTGCATTTTTTAATGATGATAAAGATGGAATTTTGGCACGTTCCAAAATGACTGAAAACGGACAACTCACCCCTGCTTTTTCCTACCTTCAAGATTATGTAGACGGATTGGAATAGTCAAAAAAAAACCTTTCCAATTGGAAAGGTTTTGTAAAAAAATAATGTTTTATTAAATATTAGAGTACTCTAACATTTACTGCATTCATGCCTTTTCTACCTTCTTTTAGTTCAAATTCCACTGCGTCACCTTCATTGATTTCATCAATCAATCCTGTAACGTGAACAAAATGTTCTGTGTCTGAACCTTCTTCTGTAATGAATCCAAATCCTTTGGATGCATTGAAGAATTTTACTGTACCGTTTTTCACTGTATTAATTTTAATTTTAGACTGCAAATGTAGGGCTATATAAATGAAATAACCTATATATTTTGTTAATATATTTAAAAATAAAAATTAAAAATCGAGCACGACCTGATTTGCAAGTAAATCATTGATAGTTTCACGTTCTCTAATCAAATGCGCCTCGTCATTATACCACAAAACTTCTGCTGGTCTATAACGCGAATTGTAGTTGCTAGACATCATAAAACAGTATGCTCCTGCATTGTGAAATGCCAAAATATCGCCCTCTGCTATCTCTTTGATACGGCGGTTATTTGCAAAAGTATCGGTCTCACATATATAGCCTACAACAGAGTAAAAGCGTTCTTTTCCGCTTGGATTTGATATGTTTTCTATATGGTGCTGTGCGCCATAGAGCATAGGACGTATAAGGTGATTAAATCCAGAATCTACTTGTGCAAAAACTGTTGAAGTGGTTTGTTTTATGGCATTAACTTTTGTCAAAAAATACCCCGATTGGCTTACAATAAATTTTCCAGGTTCAAAAGCCAAAGTCAATACTTTTCCATAATTTTCACAAAACGTATTGAAACGTTCTGCAAGTTTTTCACCTAATTCCTCAATATTTGTTTCAATATCGTTGGGTTTATAAGGCACTTTAAATCCAGAGCCAAAATCAATAAATGTTAAGTTTTTAAATTTTTTGGCGGTTTCAAATAAGATCTCACTGGCATACAAAAAGACATCGATGTCCAAAATATCACTGCCCGTATGCATATGGATTCCATTGATATTCATTCCTGTATTTTCTACAATACGTAACAATAATGGGATTTGGTGAATTGAAATTCCAAATTTAGAATCAATATGTCCTACAGAAATATTGGTATTTCCACCGGCCATTACATGTGGATTTATGCGAATACATACTGGAATTTCAGGGTGCTTACTACCAAATTGCTCTAATAAATCTAAACTATCAATATTAATTTGAACCCCCAATTCTGCTACAGTTTCCAATTCTTTTAACGATACACCATTTGGTGTGTAAATGATATTTTCTCGAGCAAAACCTGCTTTTAATCCAAGTTGAACTTCTTGTATTGATACGGTATCCAACGCAGCACCAAGTTTTGATACAAATTTCAACACCGAAATATTAGTAAGTGCCTTTGCAGCGTAGTGTATTTTAAGTTTTTTTACTCCACTAAAAGCTGTTGTCAATCGTTCATATTGTGATTCAATTTTGTGTGCATCATACACATAAATTGGACTTCCAAAGTCTTTAGCGATTTGTAAAAGGGTGCTTTCTTTCATTATTTCTTATAAAAAATTAGGCTGCAAAAGTATAATTTAACATACATTATTCCATGAAAATGTAAATATTATTATTAATTTTACACAAATTGTTAAATAATAAACAAATTGAAAACTATTGCTACTTGTGTTCAGGAGATTTTAGTTGCTCGACCTTTTTTGGAAGAAGCGCTATCAAGAGATATTATAAACTTTTCTGCACTGGCCAAAGATTTAAACTCTACTATTTCAGAAATGCTACATAAACCTGTTAAAAACGGTGCTATAATGATGGCACTCAGGCGATATAATCCGCCTGTAGGAGGAAAACGTAGAATCCAATTGAACCAAGTTTTCAAAAATATGGGTGACATAACTGTGCGTTCAAATTTAACGGATTTTACTTTTCAGAATTCAAAAACATTGATTCTCAATCATTCAAAAATTTTAGCAGAAATCGACACAGATCGCCAAGTATTTTATGCATTTACTCGTGGTATTTTTGAGAGTAATATTATCGTTTCGAGTTCAAAAAAGTCAGCTATTCAGGATATTTTCAAGAACGAAATTCAGATTGGAGCCCAAGACCAATTGTCTGCTATAAGTATTAATTTACCTAAAGGGAATTCAAAAATTGTGGGTTTGTATTACCAAATATTCAAGCGCCTGGCTTGGGAAAATGTTACTTTATATGAAGTAGTTTCAACCACAAACGAGTTTACCATTCTCGTTGAAGACCATTTGGTAGACAAAGCATTTTCAGTAATAAAGACCTTAAAGGTATAATTTTTTGATAATAACAACATGTTAAAAATCAGCATTAAAAAATATTGGTAAAACGCATTTGGTTATTTACTTTTGTGGCTCAATTTATTTACTGATTTTCTCAACGAGGGAAAACAAAATCAATTAATTAAAAATGAATTTACACGAATATCAAGGCAAAAATATATTGAACTCATTTGGAGTTAAAATTCAACGTGGTTTAGTGGCTACTAACCCTGATGAAGCTGTTGCTGCAGCTAAGCAACTTACTGAAGAAACGGGAACTGGTTGGCATGTTATAAAAGCACAAGTTCATGCTGGTGGTCGTGGAAAAGGTGGTGGTGTAAAATTAGCCAAATCAATTGACGATGTTCGTGAAATTTCAAACCAAATTCTTGGAATGCAATTGATTACACCACAAACTTCAGCAGAAGGAAAAACAGTACACCAAGTTTTAATTGCAGAGGATGTGTATTATCCAGGACCATCTGAAACTAGTGAGTTTTACATGTCTGTTTTGCTCAACAGAGCCACAGGACGCAACATGATTATGTATTCTACTGAAGGTGGAATGGATATCGAAACTGTTGCTGAAGAAACACCACATTTAATTTTTACTGAAGAAATTGATCCTGCCACAGGACTTCTACCTTTTCAGGCACGTCGTGTAGCTTTTAATTTAGGACTATCTGGTGCAGCATTTAAAGACATGACAAAATTTGTATCAGCGCTTTATACTGCATATATAAAATCAGATGCGTCATTGTTTGAAATTAATCCAGTATTGAAAACTTCTGATGATAAAATTATGGCTGTAGATGCCAAGGTTACTATAGACGATAATGCTTTATTTAGACATAAAGATTATTTAGAATTACGTGATACAAGAGAAGAAAATCCTATTGAGGTCGAAGCAGGAGCCCTTGGACTTAATTATGTAGACCTTGATGGTAACGTAGGATGTATGGTCAATGGAGCCGGTCTGGCCATGGCCACCATGGATCTCATTAAACAAGCCGGTGGCGACCCTGCAAATTTTCTAGACGTAGGAGGAACAGCCGATGCTGCACGAGTAGAAGCAGCGTTTAGAATTATATTAAAAGATCCTAATGTAAAAGCTATTCTAATTAATATTTTTGGAGGTATTGTACGTTGCGACCGTGTCGCTCAAGGGGTTGTTGATGCCTACAAAAATATGGGAGATGCCATAAACGTTCCAATTATTGTACGTTTGCAAGGCACAAATGCTGATATTGCCAAAGAATTGATTGATAGTTCTGGATTGGACGTGCAGAGTGCTGTCGAATTTCAAGAAGCCGCTGATAAAGTTCAAGCTGTACTTTCTTGATAATCAAAAAGTTATAATAATATAAATCCAGTGCTATAGTGCTGGATTTTTTTTTAAATATTTTTGTATATATTTATGCTAGATTTAATCCCCAATAATCTACGAATTCATGACAAAAAAACTACTTTATCTTTCCTTTTTTTTAGTTCCTTTTTTTGTTCTTCACCCAGACAGAAAAGTTTATTCAGGCTTCTGTCGGTTTTGGTACATCATTCTATGAAGATGATGTTGATATTCATGCTAATGGTTTTTTCTTACAAGGAGAATATGTTTTTAAATTTTCAGAACTTTTAGAACTCAGGCCATATACAGGATTTATAGTTACCAAAGCAAGAAAACCTAAAAAAGAAATTAATAAAAATTTTAGAGTATCAACAAATGCTTTTTTTATTGGTGGAAAAGCACGATTAATCATACCAATTCCATTCGTTGCACCATACATTGAAATTGGAATAGGAGCGTCTTTAGGTCAATTTCTTACAAAAATCCAAGACTATTCATTTAAAGATCGTGGAGTTACATATCATATACCATTTTCTATAGGGTTGATATTGGGAAAAAATCGAGATGTTGATTTTGCATTTACATACCTTATGCACAATGATAAATACCAAATTGCTGGAGCAGTGGCTTTTGGCTTTAATTTTCCACTTTCAAAAAGCAAAAATTAATATGCGCTATAATTATTTAAATATTTACCTTTCGTCTATCGTTATGATATCAAGTTTTTTAGGAGTTGCACAATCTTTTAAGGGCTTTAATGAACCACAACATTATGATTATAAACCTCATTTGTTTGAGGACGATCAAAAAGCGCCATCGAATGTGTTTTTTGCAGATTTTAATGGCGATGGCCATCAAGATTTTGTCATTGATGGAGCAATTTATGGGCAATCTTTCACTGGTGATTATTTGCCACAGGCTTCCTTTTTTATCAACAAAGGGGATGGTACTTTTGAAAAAGAATTACTATATAACAAAGGTAGTAGACATCGTATTATAACAGACGCTTATGATTATAACGATGACAATGAAGTCGATTTTTTAATGGGTGATTTTTGGGGCAATAGTTATAAAATATTTAGCATTTCAAAACAATTAAAATTTTCTGCAACCCGAAATACAACCACCAATACGCACGGGGGGACTACAAGATTTGCTGATTTGGATGGTGATAATGATATGGATATTGTATCAGTTTCTGCAGGTTCTGGACATCCGGTTATGGTTTGGATTTATGAAAATCAAAATAATAAGTTAAAACTCATAAAAACTTATAAGTTTAAGTATGATGACGCCTTTCTATATAATAACATTGAAATTAAGGACATTAATGGTGACGATAAATTGGATATTTTTATTTCAATTGAAGGCGGTGAATTTTCAGTCTTATCGCTCATTCAAAATACAAACTTAAATTTTACTCAAAAACATCAAACTCTTGAAAAGATAAACGGACAATTTGTATATGTAAAGTGGTGGCAATTAGAAGATTATAATGACGATGGATTTTTGGATTTAATTTTACCTGAACCAAATCATCGAAAAGTTAATACACAAAATACAGATTCTAGTGTATATGTTTGGTTAGGAAATAGTACTACCGATTTTGATTTAAAAAAAGCTCCAGACTTTGAACTCATATTAAAAAAAGCCGCTTCTCGATTATATTTCACTGATTTGAATGACGATGGCAAACATGATATCGTCTATCATGAAGCGTATAATATTAATGTGCCAGAATATAAAGAAACTATAGTAATGCTAAAAAAAGCCACTAATAATTACATTAAAGATCAACAACTTACACATGAGTTATCGCTTTTAGAAAATTACAACCTTTATGGTGGTTTGGGACTTTCAGATTTGAATAATGATAGTTCTCCAGATTTGGTTGTAATTCGAGATGGATTTGTACAAGTGTTTTTAAACAAAGAAGGAAAAGAAATTGATGGAGAAGAGCCTGTTGAAGCACAACAAAAACCTCTAAAAATTTACCCCAATCCCACACGAGATTTTTAAATATAGACAGTGGCAATTCTGAAAACAAAATAAAACAATTAGAATTATATAATATTTTAGGACAATTGATTTTTTCAATTTCAAACTCAACACCAAAACAAATTCATAAAGTTGATTTCAGCGCTTTGTCTTCAGGCTCGTATATGTTATCTATCACTCTAGAAAAAGGGGAACGTTTACATCGAAAGGTGGTTAGATATTAAGACTTCAAATCTTCTAGCTTTTTTTGATATGCTTTAATTTGGTCTCTAAACTTGGCAGCCATCATAAAGTCCAATTCTTTGGCGGCGGCTTCCATGAGTTTTCGAGTATCGCGTACTTTTTGTTCTAATTCGGGTTTCGATAAGTATTCACTTTCAGGCTCTGCCGCTTTAAGAGCCTCCTGTTCATAGTAATAACTGCTTACAGAGTTTTTAGTTAAGACGTTATCCAAACTTTTATTGAGTGCTCTTGGTGTAATATTGTGTTCTGTATTATAGTCAATTTGTTTTTCTCGGCGATAGTTGGTTTGATCAATAGTCTGTTGCATACTTTTCGTGATTTTATCGGCATACATCATGGCTTTTCCATTGAGATTTCGAGCGGCACGCCCAACGGTTTGTGTTAATGAACGATTGGAGCGTAAAAAACCCTCTTTATCTGCATCCAAAATTGCTACTAGAGATACTTCGGGTAAATCTAAACCTTCGCGTAAAAGGTTAACCCCCACTAAAACATCAAATAACCCTTTACGTAAATCTTGCATAATTTCTACGCGTTCCAAAGTATCTACATCACTATGAATATAGCGACAACGCACTTGAATTCGGGTAAGATATTTAGTCAATTCTTCTGCCATACGTTTGGTGAGTGTTGTTACCAAAGTACGTTCATCTTTCTCCACACGTTGTTGAATTTCTTCTATTAAATCATCAATTTGATTTAAACTAGGGCGCACTTCAATAATTGGATCCAATAATCCTGTTGGGCGAATAATTTGTTCAACAAAAACACCATCAGTTTTGGCCAATTCATAGTCCGCTGGTGTTGCACTCACATAAAGCACCTGATTTTGTAAACTCTCAAATTCTTCAAATTTTAAAGGACGATTGTCCATTGCTGCTGGTAATCGAAAGCCATAATCTACTAAATTTTCTTTTCGACTACGGTCACCTCCGTACATGGCATGAACTTGAGAAATAGTAACATGACTTTCATCAACAACCATCAAATAATCTTCTGGAAAATAATCTAAAAGACAAAACGGACGTGTTCCTGGTGCACGACCATCTAAATACCGTGAATAGTTTTCAATTCCAGAACAATAACCTAATTCACGAATCATTTCCAAATCAAATTCAGTGCGTTCTTTTAATCGCTTGGCCTCCAAATGTTTACCAATATCTTTAAAATAATCATACTGTTTAACCAAATCATCTTGAATATCTTTGATCGCATTTTGTAAAATATCAGGAGAAGTTACAAACATATTTGCAGGGTAAATATTTACAGTTTCATAGATTTCAATAACTGAGTTGTCATTGACGTTAAATGCTTCAATAGCTTCTATTTCATCGCCAAAAAAGTGAATACGAAAACCATAATCTGCATAACTTGGAAAAACATCAACAGTATCTCCCTTGATTCTAAAATTTCCATGATTAAATTCACTTTCAGTTCGCGCATACAAGCTTTGCACCAATTGATGAAGTAACGCTGTTCGGGAAATAATTTGATTTGTTTTAAGCGAAATCACATTTTTTTGAAATTCCACGGGATTTCCAATACCATATAAACACGAAACGGAAGCTACTACAATTACATCGCGACGTCCAGAAAGTAAAGAAGATGTGGTACTTAGCCGTAGTTTTTCAATTTCTTCATTAATGGATAAATCTTTTTCAATATATGTTCCTGTTACAGGTATGTAGGCCTCTGGTTGGTAATAATCATAATAGGATACAAAATATTCTACTGCATTTTCAGGAAAGAATTGTTTAAATTCTGAATACAACTGAGCTGCTAGTGTTTTGTTATGGGCTAAGACTAGGGTAGGACGCTGTACTTCTTGAATGACATTAGCAACTGTAAAGGTTTTTCCAGAACCTGTAACACCTAATAAGGTTTGGTATTTTTCAGAGTTCTCAATGCCTTGAACCAGTTCTGTGATGGCTTGTGGCTGATCTCCAGTGGGTTTAAATTCTGATAACAGTTTAAATCGCATAATACAAAATTACGGTAATCAATAATGCGGTGCAAAACCATACGAACTTCTTTTGCCTAAATCTCAATAAATCAATAATTTAAGTATACCCAACCTGTTTGAGTTTCATAGCCTTCTTCGTTTAAACGTAAGACATAAAAATAGGTGCCAACAGGAAGTTTTTTGGAACTTGGATTAGGGCCTCGATTGGATGTTCCATCCCATTTCAAATCATTATTACCTTCAAAAATTAAAGTTCCGTAACGGTTATAAATAAGTAATTTATGATTCAAAAACACATCATATACCCCTTGAATATTGAACCAATCATTTAGGCCGTCTCTATTTGGTGAAAAGCCTTGAGGAATATTTATTGGACATCCATCGTTTGATAGCTCAAGCGTGATGATATCATTATTATTGTCTTCATTAATTTCATCAAGGCTACCATTTCCTGTACCATCATCATCTACAACTGCAATGATTTCAAATTCTTCAGGTATATTAGAATTTATTTCAATATTAATTGATCCATCAATTGTTTCGCCAATGGCAATGATTTCTTCAGTTTCGGATTGTCCAACCAAAACATCCTCAATATAAAAAGCAATGGGTGTACCTTCTGGAATCTCAGCAGTAGAATTTAAATTTGACACCGAGTATTTTAAAGTTACAATTCTTGAAAAACAAGCACTTTCGAGGTCTTCTTCGAGCTCAATTGTAGCATCTGGGAGCTGACTATTGAGGACAGTAATAATATTGTTGACCATCACCAAATCTTGACCAGAGGTCAGCTCAATTGTGGCTGAAGTATCACCAACATTTATAGTGTTTTGAATATCATAAAAATCAATATCCATGTTATAAAGATTAGATTGACCTGTAAAGCTATTGGTGCCGTTAAAAGCATTTGTTTCAGGGTTTAAAGGGGGGTTACTCAATAAATATCCATTCATTTTTAAGGATTCATTGACCGCCAGACTCGAATCGCCCTCCCAAGCTATAAACCCAATTTTTGCACCGTCCACATCAAAAACATTTAAGTTGTCAAGTTGTATGGTAATGGCATCAGGAACAGCTTCTAGTCCATCATAAATATTGATTTGGTTTAGTGGCAAGTTTTGATCTTCATAAATGACAACGATTGACCAACCAGCAAAATTAGTACCTGTAGAGCAGTAGTTTTGAGAGATATTAATATTTTCTAAATCTGTTAGTGCATATGTTCCGCTACCATGATTTTGAACAAGTTGTGAGATGTCTGTAAATGCAGCAAAAAATTTACGATTTTCATCTAATTCAAAATAAAAAGTTCGATCTGGTGTTATAGCAGTATCATTCAAATTGATATCAAAGTCGCCATCACCTGATCCTGCCCAATACAGATATGCAGCAATTACAGTTTGGTTTGAATCAATATTTAAGCTTGCTGAAGACCCTGTCAGGATGTTACAACTCGTAAATGCACCATTTTCTGAGGTGTTTAGCGTATTTCCAATGGCCTTATAATCATAGCGACCATTGTGTTGGTGATATAGTGTTATTGGTTGACTATAGCTTTTTGATGCAAAAAAAATAAAGCAACAAAATATTAGTCGTTTTGATAGATTCATTTTTAACGTTTTAATGTAAAATGTCCTCTAAAGATACGATTATCTCCTAATTTAATGTAAAACCAATAGTCCGATGTTGGCATAGGGTTACCATTGTAGGTGCCATCCCATCCCGAGTTGTTATATAACAATTGTTTTAAAAGTTTCCCATAGCGGTCAAAGATGTAGATTTCACTTCCAGATTGACTTGGGGTATTGATGCCATAAATATGCCACGTATCATTATAACCATCATCATTTGGGGTAAAGAAATTTGGAAATCCAATTACAGATACTGTTTCGTTGGCAATTCCACACCCGTTTTTGTCTCTAACATAAACGGTATGAAAACCAGGTGTTACATTATAGAAAGTAATGTCGTCTTGATATGGGCCACTGATGTTGTCTAATGCATATTCATAATCACCATCACCTGTTGCAATAATCGAAATGGTATTGTTTGAGCTGACATCATTAATATCTATAGTTTCTATGGTTGCAATATTAGAGTTAACTACAGTTATACTTTTACTTTGTGTGCAGTTATTGGAATTCGTTACTGTTACTGTATATGTTCCTCCTTGATTAATTTCAATTTCTTCAGTGATTTCTCCACTTGACCATACATAACTATAATCCGATGGATTACCAATAATTCCACTGTTTAGAAATACAGGGCCTGAGTTAGAGTCAATACAAAAGAACGTTTGATCTCCCTGGTCAAGTTGTGGTAATTCAAATACAGTCAGTTCTAATTCATTGATCCCATAACACTGATTGTTGTTTTCTATTCGTGCATAAATAATTTGGTTGTATGCATTAGTGTTTGTAAATGTATTAGAAAGCGGATTTTGTTCTAATAATGCATTTTCATAGGTTTCATAATAAGCCAGATTATAATCTGATGGTAATCCAGCAAGGATACTTGGAGTAGCATTACTTAGTGTAAAAGATTTAAAACCATCTTCAATTCCATCATTATCACAAGACTTCAATTCCGAATTATTGCCAGAGGTTAAACTCACTTCAAGTGATATTTGAGAAATATCAAAGCAACCAGTATTGTCATCTATTACTTGAACATATATTATTTGTGGATTCGCAGTATTTGTAAAAGGAGCAGCACTAATTTCTCCTGTTGAATTTTGAGCGTCACTTTCCAATAAGAAAAATTTTGTACTCAAACCTGAAACACCGTTGGTCACTGCTGAGTTTGCTTCGTCAAGATTAAAAATTGTAAAACCATCATTTACACCATCCTCATCACATTGAACTAGAGTAGTATCAAAAGCAACAGGAATTGGATTTATATTCACAGTAAATAAAGTCGTATCAAAACAGTCAGTTTTTAGGTTGTTTTCTATACGTGCAAAGATTTGATATGAAAATGGTGTTGTATTATAATAGGGTGAAGTGATGGGATTGTCATTGTTATTTGCATCGCCTTGTGTTAAGTGGTACGAAACGCTAAAAAGAGTATTGTTTTGAGTACCTAAAACATCGCCATCAAAATTATTGAGGTTAATTTCTCTTTGGCCATTGGCATTGTTCCCATCATCCAAATTGTCGCACTCTTCTACAGTTTGAACAACATTAGCAGTTGGGGTATCAAAAACGGTTAGGCTAAAGGACGTTGTATCGAAACAAATAGTATTGTTATTGTTTTCAATTCTGACAAAAATTTCCTCAGTGGAGTTTGTGTTCTGATAAGGTAAATTTATAGCATTTGAATTGGTTTCTGCATCTTCTAAGCTAGAGTGAAATGTGATGCTAAAATCCGTAGCATTTTGATTATTAAGAACTTGTGTTTGTGCATCTGCGAAATCAAAAAACAGTACTCCATCATCATTATCATCACATTCAAATATATCTCCGGCATCATTTGCGGTGGGTGTTGCGCTGATATTTACTGTAAACACAGTCGTATCATAACATTCTGTTTTCAGGTTATTTTCAATTCGAGCAAAAATTTGATATGAAAATGGTGTTGTATTGTAGTAGGGTGAAATTATGGGATTATCATTGTTATTTGCATCGCCTTGTGTTAAGTGGTATGAAACGCTAAAAAGAGTGTTGTCTTGAGCACCTAAAACATCGCCATCAAAATTATTGAGGTTAATTTCTATTTGACCGTTGGCATTATTTCCATCATCTAAATTGTCGCATTCTTCTACAGTTTGAACAGCGTTAGCATTTGGGGTATCAAAAACAGTGAGATTAAAAGACGTTGTGTCGAAACAAGTAGTATTGTTATTGTTTTCAATTCTTACAAAAATTTCCTCAGTGATATTGGTATTTTGGTAAGGTAATGTCAAAGGATTTGTTTTAGCATCAGCATCATCTTGCGATAAATAATACGTAAGAGTGAATGCTGTAGGATCTTGCCCTCCAAGAACTTGATTTTGAGATTCTACGAAGTCAAAGCTGAACAGGCCATCATTGTCAACATCACATTCAAGTATATCGTCAACAGTATTGGCTACAGGAGAGGGATTTACCAGAACTTCAAGTAAACCTGTGGTGTAACAGTTTTCATTGTTGATGTTTTCGACACGAACAACTAAAGTTTGAGTAAAGGGGGTTGTGTTATAAAACAATAAGGGCAATCCGTTAATATCATTATCTGCATCATCTTGATTTATGTGGTAACTAATATTTAAATTGGATGGATCTTGACTGCCAATTATTAATTCGTCTAATGAGGATAGATCTATTTCAGTTTGTCCATTTGAGGGATTTCCATCCGAACCGTCGTCACACCTAAAAACTATAACATCTGTAGCGATTTCAGGAGTATCAAAAACATTAATTTCAAAAGATGTAGTATCAAAACAATTACTATTAATGTTATTTTCAATTCGGGCAAAAATTTCTTCAGTGGAGTTTGTGTTCTGATAAGGTAAATTTATTGCATTTGAATTGCTTTCTGCATCAGCTAAACTAAGGTGATAAGAAATCGAATAAACAGCTGTATCCTGTCCATTTATGATATCATCTCCAGATTCTTGAAATGTAAAAGAAGAAACACCATCATTATTATCATCACAAATAAAGAGGTCATCAGCTGGAAATGCTGTTGGATTTTGACTAATAATTATGTCTTCAGTAAAAGTAAGGACTTCTGTTCCTGCAGTTATTTCGGCGGATACTGTGTATGTGCCAGGAGTTGAAAAAATATAACTTGGGTTATTTTCATTTGCAGTTCCTGTTCCATCACCAAAATCCCATGCAATACTATCAAAAACCTGGGCGCTATTTACGCTAAAATTTACATCTTGACCAACACATGAATTTTCGAGCTGTATTGAAGCCAAGAAAAAAGATTGAATAAATGGAGGAAGACCAATATTAGAAAAAGTTCCTGGTGCCAATTGAACTTGATAAGGGGTATAGTTTGCATCAACTCCATAGGTATTTGGATCATTTATTACATCTAAAGACTGTGAATCTTCTGTATTCGCAATATATATTTTTCCATCAGGGCCAAGTTGTAATGCTCCAATAAAATTAAATCCACTATAGACCATAAAATCTGTTGATGCAGGATCGCTGGTATTTAAATCAAATTGTGTAACAGAGTTACTTCCAGAGACATATAGTTTTGAAGAATCTGGCGAAAATTCAACACTGTAAGGTCCAAAATTTGGTAATAAATTTATAGGATTTGATAAATTCCCCGTGGTATTATCAAAATCATAAATCCAAACACTTCCTGTGTTATTCGAGAAACCACCTGGTTGATTACCATTTTGACGGTGACAAACTGCAATTCTTGAGCCATCTGGGGAAGCTTTCATATACCCGATTGCGTTTCTTCTATAGCCTTCAAAATTAATTAAAGGTATAATATTTGTTTCTACAGGCGTTGTATTTACTCCAGCCGCATCAACTCTGAAAGCGTAAAAGTTATCTATAAACTGTGTGAGTACCCAATAGGACTGTTTGTCGCTGTGTTCTACTGCTGTTATTTTTTCTGAACATTTATAGCTCTCTTGACCCTGTTCGTTAGGGTCATAAGTAACAAGTTGTATATTTTTTTCTGCACTAACAACGTTTCCATTACCATTATTTAATGTTAAATCAACAAGAGAATAAGCTAGCCCATTGTTAAATCCATCGTCCGCACCTGGAACACCACCACCACTATCATATTCATTTGTGGAACTACCATTAGCCTCAGCAGGTCCTTGATTTGGAAATGCAAACGCATTTTGATGATGTGGCTCATCTACTGTAAATATGTAATATTGATTTGGATCACCTGGTTTTGGAACAATAAGTCCTGATGATGTACTTGAGGGATCGCCCATCAAACCTGTTCCAGAATTATAATTTGCATTGGACATGATGCTGTGGTTTTTGTCCCATACATTTCTTCCATCTGTGTAAAATAACAGATTGCCGTTGAAATCAGAAATCGACGAACACCCTTCATTAGTACTAATTGTGTTAGATGCTGCATCAGTACTTGTGACTGTTCCTGTATTAACATCAAAAACAAGACCAGCACCATTACCAAAGTACCAATGAGAGGCTTCGGCTTGTGAGTATCCAAAAAGGCATGTTGTGAATATAAGGCAGGTAAGTAAATTAGCTTTCATTAGTGGAATTTGTCTTTTCAAATTTAGGAAAAACTAAAGATATAAGTCTCTAGTTAACAAAATTTTACAACAAATAATGAGCAGTTAAAGTTGAACTTATAAATCTCTTTTCTTTAAAAGAAAATAGGATAGATATATAAATATTAAAGTCCAAATTCCAACAATTATCATAGTTTCGAAATGTACTGTATAGTCGTAGTCCAAACTACTTTTGTCTGGAAATTTTGTAATTGCTATACGCTGAAAAGGTTGTTTTATTAGATTTGACATTGAAGTTAAAGGGAAGAAGCTCTGAATTTTTGAGGCTAGTTCCACATTAAATTTCCAAACAATTAGTCCAAAAATAATCCATTCAAAAATAAATTCAACAAAAAGAAACGCCAAAGCAAAAGCCGATCTTTTTGCCAGCACACCAAGAAACAAACAAAATGAAAAGAAGCCAACAAGCTTAATAAAGTAAGCAGGTAGATATTCTATTTCTCTTATGATGATGCCAAATTCATTGTAACTTGAGAAAATAAGTCCTAAACTCAGAGATATAAGAAATATGATGATTGTAGATATTAAAGAGAAAAACAGAATAGCATAAAATTTAGAAAGAATAAATTCTTTTTTACTCAAGCCATCAATTAAGTTTTGTTTTAATGTTTTATTGCTGTATTCGTTCCCAATCATTGACACCACAACAATTGCAAAAAAGAATTTGAACAAGGCAGAAAAATAGGTAGTAACATGCCAAACTAATGGGAAGTTAAAAATTCCAACTTCGCCAAGCTCAAGGGTGAAAAAACCAAAAAAGTTAATTTTAATCGAAGACAATACAATTACACAAAGCGGTAAAATAAATGAAATAAATATCAATATTTTACTTGTACGATTGAGTAATAGTTTTTGAAGTTCAAGCTGTAAAAGTCGTATCATTCTTGATCTGTGAGTTGTAAGAATTGTTCTTCCAAACTTTCCTTTCGTTTAACAAAATGTGTCAAAATTATGTTGTGCTTAAAAAGCATTTGAACAAATTCTTCTGCTTCAAGATTTTCTGCAAGAAATGCGGTGATTAGCCCGCCTTGTTTTTTGTAGTGTGCTATTTTTGGGTGGTTTTCAATCATCTTTAGTAGTGCTTTTTCTTGATTACTTTTCATTTCAAAAAAACCATAACTAGAAATCATTTCATCGACACGTCCAGCATATAATTTTACTCCTTTTCTGAGGACTACAACATGTGTACACACTTTTTCAACTTCATCGAGCAAGTGTGAAGCCAAAAGAATGGTAGTTCCTCTTTGAGCAATTTCTTTTATAATTTCTCGAATTTGATGTATGCCTTGTGGATCTAAACCATTTGTAGGTTCATCTAGAATTAAAACCTCTGGATCATTGAGTAGTGCAGATGCGATTGCAAGGCGTTGTTTCATTCCCAATGAAAAAGTACTAAAAGAACTGTCTTTTCGATCTAATAATCCAACCGTTTCTAAAACTTTATCAATAGCTGAAAGTGGAACTTCTTTTATTTTACATACCAACTTTAGGTTTTGATAAGCAGACATGTAGGGGTAAAAGTTTGGGCGTTCGATGATTGCACCTACTTTTTTTAAGGCATTATGAGTATCCATTGTACCTCCAAACCAACTATAGTTTCCAGATGTTTTATTAACAACATTTAGAATCATTCCTAGGGTTGTGGATTTTCCACTACCATTTGGTCCCAAAATCCCATAAATATTACCTTTTTCTATGGTAAACGAAAGGTTGTCTACGGCGGTGAGATAGCCAAATTTTTTAGTGATATGTTCTAAGTTGAGTATGGATTTCAAATTATTAGGATCTATATTAATAGACGAATTAAGTCACAAAACGTTACAAAAAATTAATTCCAATGTTCATCAAAATCGAGTTCATCATAATCATCTAATTTGTAATTCCCATCTTGATCTTCTAAAGATTGATCGGCCTCAAATTGTTTTTCTGGTGCTTCCGAAGGCACTTGACCACAAACAAACATAAGATTTGGGTAGTCTGTTCCTTGAGCTTCTTCGACAATTTCACCCAATTCAACCAAAAATGTCCACATGTTTAAAAAGTCATAAACAAAAATGAGTTTAGTCTGATTTTCATCAACAACGTCTTCAATAATAGTTTCGTTCATTAATCGAATGTCATCGTTTTCACCCATATCAAACAGCGCAATTTCTTGCCCTTGATGCCATTCATCATTACTTACATAAAAGGAGGCCATTTCGCTTCCGTCAAATCCAAAAGATTGTGTAAGTACGTTAAAAAGGTCTTCTAAAGTATCAGTTTTTCGTATTTCAATATCTCGAAAAATGTCTTCTTTACTTTCGTGATCTAATATAGCTCTAAATCTGTATATCATAATTATTTGTTTTTAAGCAATGACTTGGTTAATGGTTCTTTTTTGGTGTAAAACTTCAAGCAAAATATACATTTGAATTCCAAACAAAATTGAGGCAATGACCAAATGAAGTGGTTGACTCAAAAATGGAAAATCAAAGTAGTACATCATAATGCCAGTGAAAACTTCAAGTAGAATACAGCCTAATACAAGGTTTATTTTATGGTATACTAAATTTATTTTTCTATTGATAAACCACAAATACCCATTGATTATAAGCATCAAAATAGAGGTAGAGCGATGGATGTAAAAATCAAGTTTTGGTTGTGCAAGCCAAAGTGATTTTTCATACCCCATCATTTTAGTTTGTTCATCTACAAACTGCCGTACTTGCGTTCCCAGAACAATTTGAATCAATGTTAAGACGATTCCTATGACAAGTAAAGTGTGAAAAAATGAGTGATACTTCTGAAGTTTAAAACTTGTTTTGGTGGCAAATATCAAATACAAAATAAATGCAACAATAAGTAACGCCATAACCATATGAACAGTAATTTTATATGGTGCTAAATTTGAGTCAACAACGGTTTTTCCCAACCATGCTTGAAAGCCCATGCCAAAAAGTGTTAGCAATGCAATTATTGTAATCCATTTATTATTCTTGAAAAACCACACCGACCAGACACCTAAAATTAGAATTGGAAGCCCCGAAAATGCACCAATAAGTCTATTGATATACTCTGTCCAAGTATGAACAGGATTATATAAGGTATAGTCGTGTGTGCTGTACAATTCCCAATTGTTGGCATCGTAGGTTATGGTAGTTGTAAAATCTTTTTTGGCGACCATAAATTGTTCGCTATCCAAAAGAATCATCATACCTTTTTTGTAGCTATGATTGGGTTTAAAAAGCAATTCAGATCCATGTGTGGGAGGGATATAATACCCAAAACATTTTGGCCAGTCGGGGCATCCCATACCAGAGCCTGTCATTCTTACAACAGACCCAGCTATAATGACTAAATAGATGACAACAAGTGCTATTTTTGATAAAGTTCTAAAATTTTTCATGAGGCAGTAGTTAATCCAAGTTGAATTCCTTTTTTAAGCATCAAATCATATGCAGCTTGATGTTCGTTGGGGATATGTCCCTCCAAAATGGCTTCTTTGATGTGTTCTTTTATGATTCCAATTTCGCGACAAGGTTTTAATTGAAAGGCATTCATAATTTCCTCACCAGTTACAGGTGGTTGAAAGTCTCTTATGCGATCGCGTTGTTCAACTTCCACCATTTTTTCACGAACAATTTTAAAATTATTGTGGTATTTTTTAAATTTCCGCTGGTTTTTTGTGGTGATATCGGCTTCGCAAAGTGTCATCAAATCATCAATATATTCCCCTGCATCAAATACCAATCTTCGTACTGCAGAATCTGTGATGTTCTCGCGGGCCAATGCAATTGGTCGAGAGCTCATAAACACTAATTTTTGAACATATTTCATTTTATCGTTTAGCGGCATTTTTAATCGCTTAAATAAATGATAGACCATTTGAGAACCTTTTAGTTCGTGTCCATGGAAAGTCCAACCTACTTTTTTACTAAACTTTTTTGTTGGAGCTTTACCAATGTCATGCAATAGTGCGGTCCACCTTAGCCAAACATTATTGGTGTGGTTGGAGATGTTGTCTACAACTTCTAAGGTGTGATAAAAATTGTCTTTGTGGCGCTGTCCTTCAACTTCATCGATTCCTTTTAATGCTGTAACTTCAGGTAAAATAATTTTTAAAAGACCTGTTTTTTCAAGTAATAAAAATCCAATTGATGGTTTTGGACTTTCTAATATTTTGTGTAATTCTACAACAATACGTTCTTTGGTAATGATCTCAATTCTTTGAAAATTATCTCTAATAGCTTCTAAAGATTTTTGATCTATTTCAAATCCCAATTGTGTAGCAAATCGAATCGCACGAAGCATTCGCAATGGGTCATCACTAAATGTGATATTTGGATCTAATGGTGTAACAATACGTTTATCATCTAAATCTTTTAGTCCGTCAAACGGGTCAAGCAGTGTACCAAAGTTTGAGGTATTCAGCCCGATAGCCAGTGCATTAATGGTAAAATCTCTACGCTTTTGATCATCTTCTAAAGTGCCATTTTCTACTTCAGGATTTCGACTGTTTTTGGTGTATGATTCTTTTCGAGCTCCAACAAATTCTAGTTCTATTTTTTCATAACGAATCATGGCCGTGCCATAGGTTTTAAAAATACTGACTTTAGGTTGATTTGATAAGTGCTTTGCAACATGTTTTGCCAATTCAATACCACTGCCAATAGCGACTATATCTATATCTTGACCAATGTTGCGCTCCAACAAAAAATCTCTAACAAATCCGCCAACTACATAGCATTCTATTCCAAGTTCGTCTGCAGAAGCTGAGATAATTTTGAAAACAGGATCTTTCAATGCGTGTTCAAGATTCATAGACCTTTTGTATAATTGCAATTTTTTTAACGAATAACCTTCACTTCTCCATTTGAACTCAATTTGATAATTGAAGATGGATTTGATGGTTTTTTTTTGCGCTCCAAAGTTACAACATAGTCTACACCTTTTAAAATCTCATTTTCAATTTCTTTAAACACTTTTGGTGTAGGATTTCCAGATAAATTAGCGGAAGTTGAAACAATTGGCTTTTTGAAGCGTTTGATCAATTCAGCACAAAACCCTGTTTGTACCAGTCTAATGGCTAAAGTGTTGTCTTGAGCAATTAAGTTTTCTGCTACACGAAGTGGACGGTCATATATAATGGTGGTGGGGGTGTTAGCGTATTTGAGAATGGGATAGGCAGACTCTGGTACTTCCTCAATATATTGATTGAGCATTTGAACAGAATTTACCAAACAGATCATTGTTTTTGAATCTTCTCTTTTTTTTAATTCGAAAATTTTTTGAACCGCTTCATAATTAGTTGCATCACATCCTACACCCCAAACAGTATCCGTAGGGTATAGTAGAAGCCCCCCTTTTTTTAATACCTTAAGGGAATGTAAAATATCGTTGTTTTGCATTAATTTAATTCCTGAAATTTAGCAATCTGTTCTTGTTTAAGTGACGATCCTAAATTACCGCCTATTATTACTATTGGTAATAAGTTCCATTTTTTTGGTTTTACAAGAAAGGTAATTACTAAGTATAATTGTATAATTTTAAATTTTAAATAACTATAATTTTTTTTCAAAACATAAAGAAATGATATAAAACCCTCCTTTTTTTGTGCTTTTGATATTTTTGTGCTTGCACCTTGGAAATGAGTTATTTTTCCATTTGGTAATAATACACACTTGTAATCTCTTTTTCTTAATCTGTAACAAATATCCATTTCTTCATAGTATAGAAAAATATTCGTATCAAATCCTCCAACTTCTTCAAATTGTTTTTTTCTGAAAAACATAAAAGCACCGTTTGCAAAATTAACCTCTATTGGATTATTATGTTCTATTTTTCGTTTAGGATATTTAGTAGAATTGATTGCTTCTAAAAAACCTCTACCAAAAATTAATTTCAGTAAACCTTTGTCGTGGTCAAAAGAAGGTATCAAGTTGTTTTGTTCATCAAAATTTTGTACTGTACATATTCCTACATCAGGATGTTTCTCCATAAAATTTAAAGCAATTGAAATTGCATTATTTCTGAAAACTACGTCGTTATTAAGGAAAAGCAAATAATCACCACTAGCAAATTGAGATCCAAACATATTTCCTCCTCCAAAACCGGTATTGACAATGCTTCTTTTTATGATTAAGTTTGGGTATTTTTTTAATCCATAAATTAGAGAATTGTAATCATTGTGATTTGAATTGTTATCGATGACGATTATTTCATTTGGAAAGTCAATTCCTAAACTTGTCAATGATTCAACACAATTTATTGTATATTTTGATGAATTGAAATTTATTATGAGGATTGATAATTTTTTCAAAATAATTTTAATTATGGAATTTTAATTAAATCTGAATTATAATAAACAAGAGTTCCGATTGTGGTTGTGTACAAAACAAATTGATCAAACTCATTTAATGCACTTGTTACACTTTTTGAACATCCTTTTATCATGCGGTCATGCGTTTCAATAAATAAAATCTTAACTTTTGGTAACCATTTTTCATAATTACTTGAAAACAAGTTTAATTCAGCACCTTCAATATCAATTTTTAGAATATCAATGTAGTCCCATTTTTTTTCTGCTATTATTTCATCGATTGTAATTGACTCAATTGAATTTTTTTCTCTTGATATTAATTCTCTGACTTGATAACTATTTGTTGCGTTATAAGGATCTTCAACTTTCAGAGTTGTTTTCTTATTGTATAACCCTTTTTTTAATATTTCCACATCTGAAAAACTAGAAGTATTTTTTTTTGCATAATTTATATTTTCGTCATCAATTTCAATTGCTACAATTGATGCTTTTGGATAACGTATTTTAAATAATAGTGAAAAATAACCGACATTAGCACCAGCATCTATTATGTTTTTTGGCTCAAAAAAATATGGTGTATTATAAATTTCATCTTTAAAAATTTCTAAAAATGTTTCTTTATCTTTTGTATTATTTCGAAAATAGATTTTAATTTTTTTTGATTTAACACTAATTGTATTTTTATTAAATCTAAGGCCAATAAAAAGTCTTAAAGAATCAAAAAAATTAAAATTTTTGTTTAAACCATTAATCAAATTTAAGTAACCGGTTAATTTTTTAATATTTCTCCTAATACCCATTTCACATATTTTTTGTAAATTTAAACTAAATTTATAACAATGCCCAATCGAAAAATAATGATTATTGTTCCAATTGCATTTGGTTACACACAACATATTTATGATTCACTTTTAAAGTGTAGTAATGTCGAGCCATCACTGGTATTTATAGAAAATAAAAACTTTAAATATCGAAACTTCAATCACAGAGTTTTGAATTTTTTTTCTAAAACTTTTCTAAACGTAAATCTTAAAAAAAGACATATATTAACAAGATTAAAGCCTTATCCAAAACAAGATCACATTTTTATTATTCGACCAGATTTTCTAGACAACTATGTGCTAAGTAAAATCAAAAAAAAGTGCTCGAAATTTACAGCTTTTTATTTTGACAGTATAGGACATGTTCCAAGGAAAAAAGAAATCATACATTTTTTTGATCGTATTTTAAGCTTTGACAAAGAAGATATAAAAAAACATGGATTTGAATTTTGTACAAACTATATTTTCGATGAATCTAAAGCATTAAAAAATCATCATTATTTATTTTTTAATATTTCCAGCCATGATGATAATTACAGATTTGGTAAATTAGTTCAAATGGCAAAATATATTAAATCGCATAATTGGTCTTACAATTTTATATCTGTTGATATAAAAAATAAAAATATCAAAAATGATCTTTTAACAATACGAAAAGACATAATCCCTGTACATTTGGTTAAAGAACAACTTCTTAAATCAAAAATATTAGTAGAATTTCAAAGAGAAAATCAAATTGGACTTTCCTTCCGTGTTTTTGAAGCATTGGGGTATAGAAAAAAACTTATAACCACTAATACAGATGTTGTTAATTATGATTTTTATAATCCTCAAAATATACTAGTTTTGGATCCCAACAATTTACATATTCCAAAATATTTTGTGGAATCTCCTTATGTAGATGTTCCAGATCACATCTTAGATCCCTATCGCATAGACAATTGGGTAAAAAAAGTTTTTTCGCTAGAGGATTGAGCGGTACACTTCAATGTAATGTTTTGCAGCTTTGTTCCAATCAAAACTTTTAGCGCGTTCAATATATTGCTCAGAATACCAGTCTTTTTTGGCATTATATGTTATCATTCCTTTTATAAAAATTTCTGCCATATATTTTGGCTCAAAATGATCCCAATAAAAAGCATGTTTTCCTCCAATTTCTGGAAGTGAAGTACTATTGGATAAAAATACAGGTTTACCAAAGCGCATGGCCTCTATAGGCGGAATTCCAAAACCTTCTCTCAAACTAGGAAATACAAATGCAGAACAATTTTTTAAATAATATTGCTTTTCAATATCACTAATTTTACCCGTTAAAATCACTTGTTTTTCCAAGTTTTCGGATTTTATACATGCTGCTAATTTTTCCTTTGCATATTCTGTGTTTTGATTTCCAGAAATTATAAGGTCATACTCTGGAAGCTCTTTAAGCATATGTACAAGTGTATGAAAATTTTTTCGAGGCGTGCACTCACCAATCGTAAATAAAAATGGACGTTTTGTAGTATATTTTGGTACATAATCCCCCTCTATTTTAGTAGATTGAATTGGGTTACCATTATAAATTACAAATTCTGGTACTTTCGGAACTTTAAAATATTGATGTGTTGATTGCTTTGCATATTCTGAAATATAGGTAATAGCATTGCTTCGATTTAATTTTTTTTGAAATCTAAGGTTCCTGGGATGTCTAGCATCACCTGAAACTTCTTCTATAAAATTAATATCATGAACGGTGAGCAAATATGGACTCACAGATTGCGGCTCTATCTTTATATTTTGATTTAAAGAATGCCAAATATCATATTTTTTTCTGATACCAAAAAGGGGATATCTTCTATGACTATAGTATTTTTTGTACTCAAAATAATCGCCAAATTCTTCTTTTAATTTAGTAATATCTTTTGCATGAATTACCATTTTAAAGTCATCAATATTGGCATTGTAAAGTCCCTTTAAAAGATGATAATTAAACTGCCCAAATCCAAAATAAGGGTTTTTTATATTGTGCGCTTCAAGGAATACTCTTTTTGTCATCTTTTCATGTTGTTTTGTCGCCACAACTCCCGAAGTTTAATGTATTTTAAAAATGTGACATTGTACGTTTGAATACAAATTACCCAACCATTGAATCCGTCCAAAAATCCTCGTCTGAGAAAATAGGCTTTAAAAAAAGCCCAGCTTGGTCGCCAGAGAATTTTAAAAAATGATGCTTTAATACCTAAATCAAAATAGGCTTGTGCGGCAATACTCGAAAAACGTTCAATTTTTTGGTTGTGTTCTTCATAATCTCTATAAATCCAATGTAACAAATTGCCTTTGAGTTGACCACTTTTTTTACCTGAAATTAGTGTAAAACAATCATGAGGATTAATACCTTTCCAAGTGCCACTCTCTTTTTTGAAAAGCCTCAATTTTCGGTCTGGATACCAGTCCGAATGTCGTATCCATTGCCCACAATAATTGTTTAGACGGTTACAATAATACCCATCTTTATTCCAATTATTTTTGACTTCGATTATCGATTTTTTAAGAGTGTCAGAAAGAGCTTCATCGCCATCCAAAGACAGAATATAATCGTATTTTGCTTGAGTCAAAGCAAAGTTCTTTTGTTCTTTGTAGCCTAAGAATTTTTGCTCAATAAAACGTACACCAAAATCCTTGCATATTTTTTTAGTACCGTCTGTAGAGTAGGAGTCTACCACAACAATTTCATCGGCAATATTTTGTAAGGAAGAAAGACATTTTTCCAAATGTTCCTCTTCGTTAAAAGTGATGATAACCGCCGATAATTTAATCATATTTTATTCTAGATTTCGGTAATTTAACCAAAGAAAAAGATAAGTTTTTAGCTGCATAAATGCTCTTAGATAAGCCAAAATAAAACCTTGTTTCCCATCCAATATACAAAGATTAAAAACACATTCTTTTTTCAATGTCCAAAAAGGTTTCCAAATAAAGTCAATCATATTTGGTTTTACTTTTTTTGAGTATAATTTAAAAGCTTTTCTTTTTGCAATTTGTGTGGTTCGTTGCGAAAATGAATCAAAATCCAAGTACAATGTTGTAAACTTTGAGTTTAGTTGTGATGTACCAATATTCTTTGATTTTTTCGACCACAAAATTGGTTTCCATTTTGTTCGAAACCCAGAAAATTTCATGGATTTTCCCATAAAGTCAAATTGAGTTTTAGCTTTGAAAATCTTGGGTGTTTTTTGGGTTTCAACTATGGATTGAATTTCACTTTTTAGTTTTGTTGGAACAATCATATTGGCTTCTAACCCTAAAATCCAATCATGCTTGCAATCTCGTCTTGCAATTTCAAAAAGTGTTGAAATTTCATCATTTTTATTTTCTATATAATCAATGTCTAATTCTTTTTTTAACCTCCCATGAACTTTTGAATCTAAAGTTCCAATTACAATAATTTGGCTTGCAAAAGATAAGTGTTTCAAACACATTTCTAAATACGCATTATCATCAAAAGAAATTACAACAGCACTGACCATAAATTTAAAAACTGTACGATTAATTGTGTAGTACTGAACAAAAGTAATAATTTTACAACGATAAAAGGTTTTAATTTATGGCAAAGCTTCCAATATTGATGTATCACAATGTCTGTGCTAACAAAACAGAAAGTAAGGGGCTTACAATCTCAGTTGAAAAATTGGAGCAACAGTTTCAGTACTTAGTTTCAAAAGGTTACACAAGTGTTTTTTTTTCGGACATGGAATCTAATAAAATGGTACCACCAAAAAAACCAATCATTATCACTTTTGATGATGTCTATGTAAATCAATTGGAGTATGCCTATCCTTTGCTTCAAAAATACAACCTAAAAGCAAGCTTTTTTGTGCCTTTTGCTTATGTTGGTGGTTATGATGATTGGAATGATGGACAAGAAAACATCATGTCTGTAGAACAGTTAAAATCTTTGGATTCTAACGTGATTGAGTTGGGACTTCATTCTTTTAGACATCGCCCTTATGATAGTTTGAGTTTAGATGATGTGGATATTGATTTTCAACAATGTCAAGATTTTATACAAAAACACAAATTAGATATCAAAAATATTTTGGCCTATCCTTACGGGAAATTTCCAAGAGAAAAATCTAAAAAATTACGTTTCTTCAATCAATTATCTGCTCATAGAATTGCGTTTGGGCTTCGCATTGGAAATCGAATAAATCGGCTCCCATTACAAACAAAATATGAACTCAATCGTTTAGATATTAAAGGCGATATAAGTTTGTCTTCTTTTAAGATTAAAGTGAAGTTTGGAAAAATTCTATTTTAAGTTTTTTTGTAACAACATAAGTTTGGCATATCTAGAAAACACGCCATAGGCGTTAGCAGCTGCAACGGCCAGTGCTGGCAAACCATCTTTGAAACCTCCTTTGATGATATAACTATGAAAAAAGCGGTAAAATGGTTTGAAAGCTAAATGAAAGTAATTTGCTTTTTTACCTTTTTTTAGCATCTGTTCGGCTTGAAACCAGGCATAAGAATCTTTCTTTTTTAGATAATGTTCAAAGCCTTTGTAGGTGTAATGCAAAACAGAAGTTTTGAGCTGACCAATTTTTCCAGGAATAATAAGTTTTTCATGTACGCTGCCTTCAAACTTGCATTCTTTGCGTTGTACAAGACGAATAACTGAACTGCCTTGATGAAACAAAAATCTGTTCATAAAAAAATGCGGAAATTTGAGTTTAAAACCTTTAATTTCAGATTGATTTATAGCTGTTTTGATTTCAACTTGGAGTTGATGTGGAATGCGCTCATCGGCATCTAAAAATAAAACCCACTCATAACTAGCAAATTCTAAGGCATAATTTTTTTGATTAGAAAAATTATCGAAAGCCCGAGATACAACTTTACATCCATGCTGTTTTGCAATTTCAACAGTTTTGTCTGTACTTAGGGAATCAACAACAATAATTTCATCGGCAAATTTAACGGAATGAAGCGCGCCTTTAAGATACTTGTCTTCATTGTAAGTCGGAATAATGACCGTTAGTTTTGGCATCGCTAATTTTAAGCCAAATTTATAAAAAATATTTATCTTCGCACTCAGATGAACAAGATTGACACTTCCATAATTATAAGTACTTATAATTCTCCAAAATGGCTTGAAAAGGTACTGATTGGCTACAATAATCAATCTTACCAATTTTTTGAAATTGTCATTGCTGATGATGGCTCTGGGCAGGAAACACTTGATCTGATTGAATCTATTCAAAAAAAAGTATTTTACCCTATTGTTCATGTTTGGCATGAAGATAATGGCTTTCAAAAATCTCAAATTCTAAATAAAGCCATACAAAAATGTAGTTCACCATATATCATTATGTCTGATGGTGATTGTATTCCAAGACAGGATTTTGTAGCATGTCATGTCAAACACAGAGAAGAGGGATATTTTCTTTCTGGTGGCTATTTTATGCTTCCTATGTCAATTTCTAAATTGA
This sequence comes from Flavobacteriaceae bacterium, assembly GCA_965662485.1. GTDB lineage: Bacteria > Bacteroidota > Bacteroidia > Flavobacteriales > Flavobacteriaceae > UBA3537. Next base: position 28,154 of record CBFIIL010000001.1, read on the forward strand.
TTTTAAACGAAGATATAGATACAGGTCGTTGTTTTGATTTAAACTGGTTGAAATCCCATGGATTGAAACGTACATTTAAGAATTTCAAGTTGACTTCTAAAGGATTTACATCTTGGTTTTTAAATACAATTACTCCAACAAATGCAAGTTGGAATGGTCATAATGCATCGGGTTGGAAAAAAGATATTGTGGCTGTAAATGGATTTGATGAACGCATGCAATATGGAGGTCAAGATCGTGAACTTGGTGAGCGTCTTTTTAATTATGGTATAAAAAGTAAACAACTACGCTATAGTGCTGTTTGTGTACATTTGGACCACCCGAGAGGCTACAAAACAAAAGAATCTATAGAAAAAAATCTTCAAATACGAAGTAAGGTAAAATCTGAAAAAGCAGTTTGGGCAGCTTCTGGTATTATTAAATCTGAAAAGGCTTAGTTTTAGTTCTTTTTTCTATACACCCCTAATTTCCAATATCTGTTTTCTTTTGAAGATTCAATTTTTGTAAATTCTAGTTCTTCTAATTTTTCATGATTAAAAAACTCCCAACAGCCTTCACCTTCTTTAAAAATAGAAACAATTAAAATTCCGTTAGTGTTTAGCTTGGATAAAACACGCTCCAAGACATCGGACTTTAACTTTTGGTTTATGTAGTAAAAGGCTTCATTAAAAATAATGGCATCATAATTTTGGTCGGGGGTATAGTAGTGCAAGTCTGCAACCACAAATTTTGAGTTATCAAAATTAAATTTTTTAGCTTTTTTTATCGAGACTTGAGAAAAATCTACGCCGCAATAATATTTCAATAAAGAATTTTGCTCTTTTAATTTAAACCTCAAAACACCCTCTCCAGCTCCTAAATCCAATAATTTAGGATTTTCAATGTATTTTGAGATGGCATTTATGATTCCATTGTAGCGTGGTTCTTCTTCATTTTCAAATAAATAGTTCCATTTTCCGCTTTTATACTGTCTATCCCATCGGAGTTTTCTTTTCCAATTTTTTAGGCTTTCAATAAAGGTGAGCTTTTTCATTAGGATAAATGATGTTTTAAAAACGGATTCAATTTATTAAGAATTAATTTTGGTGTAAGTTGATGATATAGATATTGAGGATTTTCTTCAATCTTTCTTAAATTACTTTTATTTGTTGAAAATAATTCTGGTTTCTCATCAAGCAAGTGAATTGAATTGTGAAACACACCATCTTCAAAACTCGCCCAGCTAGATTTTAAAACATAAGGAGAAAAGATCGTAAAAGTTGGTTTTTCGAGTGCTTTGGCAATGTGAACAGCTCCACCTTCGTTTGAAACCAAAAGAGAGCACTCGTTCATTAGTGCTATAAACCCTCTGATGCTATCTTCATAAATATCAAAAATAATAGCATTATTGTGTTTGCAACCATTGTATATTTTTTGCGCTTCACTTTTTTGATGTGGCGCATAATTGAATAAAATATTGATGTCATACTTTGATGTCAAATGGTCTATAAGTTCAACAACATAAGTATTTGGCATCGATTTTTGAGGGGTGCTTCCCAAAATCCCAAACATAATTATTGGCTTTTTATAGGCTTTAAGCTTGGACTGTTTTTTTTCACTTTTACTCAAATAAATTTTAGGGTCATAAATGGGGTTTTTCAATGGAAAAGCACTGCTAACCAAATGCACACGATCTTGTATAGATTTTCCACAAATGTGTGTCTTTTCTTTTAAAAAATTCACATTGTGTGTATAGAATGGAAGTATAGGATTTTTTTGTTTTTTCTTGAAACCTACCCGAATTTTTGCTCCCGAGAATAAACATATAAATCGGCTTTGAAACTTAGCATAGGGGTCAAAAACAATATCATATTTTTCTTTTCTCAGCTTGCTGGTTGTTTTTATGAGATTTGGGATTTTCTTGAGTTTTTTTTCATTGATTTGTATGATTTTATCAATACATGTATGATTTTCAATAACCCCAGAAGTGTAGTCATAAACAAAATAATGTATTTCTGATTCAGGAAAAACAGTTTTAATATTAGAAGCTATTAGCGATGCGATAAGAACATCTCCAATACGTTTATTTTGAATCACAAGTATTTTTTTCATAAAAGTCTATAGCCTATCTTAGCAAGATATTACTTTTTTCAAAGTTGTAAAAGTATCCATGAAGAATCTTATCATACATTCTAACTTTCAAGATAAAAAACTTGCTATCGAAAAAGCAATCTTAAATTTTGAAACAAAGAACGGAAATCTTCTAAAATCAGATCGAAATAGCATTAAATGTATTGAAATTGAGGGTTTAAATTTTAATTTTAAAAAATTTAAAAACCCTAATTTTTTTAATGCCTTTGTTTATAGATTTATTCGCCCATCAAAAGCAAAACGCTCCTACCAATATGCTAATATTTTGCTTCAAAAATCAATACTAACACCAACTCCGGTTGCTTATTTTGAAGCCACTAATTTTTTTGGTTTAAAAGAAAGTTATTATATCAGTCTTCATGTTGATTATGATTTGGATTTTAGAGTTTTAATTCACGATTTAAATTACCCAAAACGCGATGAAATATTAAAACAATTCACAGCATTTACATTTCAATTACACGAAGCAGGTATCAATTTTTTGGATCATTCGCCTGGAAACACACTTATTGTAAAAACAAAAAATAATCACTACGATTTTTATTTAATTGATTTGAATAGAATGCGTTTTGAAACTCTGAATTTTGATCAAAGAATGCACAACATTAGACGACTTTGGCCCTCAAAATATATGGTTAAAATTATGGCAAAAACCTATGCTAAATTGGCTGAAAAATCTTTTGAGGAAACGTACTATCTCATGCTCAAATACAGTCGTAATTTTCAGAAAAAAGTAAACTCAAAAAAACTACGTAAACGTGGGCAAAAATTACAATTCAAAAAAGTTTAAACCGCTACATTATGTGTTCTTAGCGCATCATTCAAAGAGGTTTTTTTGTTTGTACTCTCTTTTCGTTTTCCAATAATGAGTGCACATGGGACATTAAAATCTCCAGCTGGAAATTTTTTGCTATAACTTCCAGGAATTACCACCGAACGAGATGGTACAATGCCTTTCAATTCAACGGGTTCAGCACCAGTAACATCTATAATTTTTGTAGACCCTGTAAGGACTACATTGGCCCCTAAAACCGCTTCTTTTTCTACACGAACTCCTTCTACAACAATACATCTCGAACCAATAAAAGCATCATCTTCAATAATGACCGGCGCAGCCTGTAGGGGTTCCAAAACCCCACCTATACCTACACCACCAGAAAGGTGTACATTTTTACCAATTTGAGCACAACTCCCTACAGTGGCCCATGTGTCTACCATTGTACCTTCGTCTACGTATGCTCCAATGTTTACATAACTTGGCATCAAAATCGTGCCTTTGGAAATATAAGCTCCATGGCGTGCAACAGCATGTGGTACCACACGAATACCTTTAGCTTTATAGTCTTTTTTGAGTGGAATTTTATCGTGAAATTCAAAAGGCCCAACTTCAATAGTTTCCATGGTTTGAATAGGGAAATACATCACAACAGCCTTTTTTACCCATTCATTCACTTGCCATCCATTTTCTGTTGGTTCAGCAACACGAAGACTACCTTCGTCTAGTAATGAAACAATTTCTCGTATAGCATCTTGAGTATTTTTTTCGCCGAGCAATTCTCGATTATCCCATGCGGTTTCAATAGTTTGTTGTAATGTGGTCATTTTGATTGAATTAAAGAACAAAGATATATCATATTCAAAAAAAATGAGTAAAAATTCCCGACTAGTTTGTAAAAATAAGGCTTTTTTCGGCCTTGTTATTTAAGTGAAGTTGTATTTTTGTTGTAATGGGAAGAGTTCTTGCATTAGATTTTGGAATAAAACGAACTGGTATAGCTGTAACTGATCCGCTTCAAATTATTGCATCGGGACTTGATACCGTTGAAACTAAACAACTCCTTACATACTTAAAGGACTACATTTCTAAAGAGGAAGTGGATATTTTTGTTGTTGGTTTACCTAAGCAAATGAACAATCAACCTTCTGAGAGTGAACACCTTATTCAGCCATTTATCAAAAAATTAAAAAATGCTTTCCCAAATATTCCTATTGAAAGAGAAGATGAACGCTTTACATCCAAATTAGCCTTTCAATCTATGATTGATAGTGGGATGAAGAAAAAACAGCGTCAAAACAAAGCGACTATCGATAAAATTAGTGCCACACTTATACTTCAATCCTTTTTGAATCGTAAATAATTCTTTTTCCTTTGTTTTTTACGATTTGAGAGTTGTATTTTTGAACCAAAATTGTTGAAGAATGATATTACCAATTGTTGCTTATGGAGATCCAGTTTTAAAGAAGAAAGCTACTGAAATCACATCAGAATATGTGGACTTAAAGTCACTCATTGCCAACATGTATGAAACCATGTACGGCGCTTATGGTGTAGGATTGGCTGCTCCACAAATTGGATTATCTATTCGACTTTTTTTAGTTGATACATCCCCTTTTGCAGAAGACGAATCCTATTCAGAACCGGAGCGAAAGGCTCTTAAATCGTTCAAAAAAACATTTATCAATCCTGAAATTTTAGAAGAACCCGGTGAGGAGTGGACTTTCAATGAAGGTTGTTTGAGTATTCCTAATGTTCGTGAAGATGTATTAAGAAAACAACATATAAAAATTCGCTATCAGGATGAAAATTTTGATACTCATATACAAGAATTTGATGGTTTAATTGCTCGAGTAATTCAACACGAATATGATCATATTGAAGGTGTTTTATTTACTGATAAAGTTTCGACTCTTAAAAAGCGTTTAATAAAAAGTAAATTAACCTCTATTTCGAAAGGAAAAATAAATGTGGATTACCGTATGCGTTTTCCGAAAATTTCTAAAAAAAGATTTTAAACAAATATTATAATGACTTTAGATAAAATACTTGCTATAACCAACAAACCTGGTCTTTTTAAACTTGTAAACCCTAGCCGAAGTGGTTACATCGTAGAATCTTTATTAGATAACAAACGAACATTTATCAAAATAGATAAAACACAAAGTTTACTTAGTGATATTTCAATGTATACCTTAGAAGGAGAAGTTCCTTTATCCGATGTTTTTGATAAAATTTTCAATAAAGAAAATGGAAATGAAACTTCCATTTCCCCAAATGCTTCAAAAGATGATTTAGAAGAATATTTGTTTTCAATTTTACCTAATTACGACGAAGACCGTGTATATCCAAGTGATATCAAAAAATTGTTGCGATGGTACAATTTGTTGTTATCCGTAGGTGGTTTTGGCGGACAAAAGACTTCAAAGGACGAAGAAGAATAACTTTCTTTGTTTCAAATATTTAATGATGTTTTCTGCATATACCAAAGAGTTTAGATATAATTGGCATCTAGCAGCACCTGTTATAATGGGTATGTTAGGCCATACTTTTGTGGGTTTGGTTGACAATCTAATGGTTGGACAGCTTGGTGCAGCAGAGTTAGCCGCAGTATCTTTAGGGAATAGTTTCTTTTTTGTAGCCATGTCTTTAGGTATTGGTTTTTCTACAGCTATTACACCTTTGGTTGCCGAAGCAGATTCTAAATTAAATTTTATACGTGGAAAATCCGCCTTAAAACACGGAGTGGTACTTTGTACAGTAATTGCTATTGTTTTGTTTGTTATAATGCTTCTCGCCAAACCATTAATGTATATGATGGATCAGCCAGAAGAAGTAGTGGTTCTTGCTTTACCTTATTTGGATATGATTGCAGTGTCTTTAATCCCATTAATTATTTTTCAAGCGCTAAAGCAATTTAGCGATGGTATGTCGCTAACAAGATATCCTATGTACGCCACAATTTTAGCTAATCTAATTAATATTTTCTTCAATTATGTATTGATTTTTGGATTGTGGGGGTTTCCAAAAATGGGTGTTGTTGGTGCAGGTATAGGAACACTTATTTCTCGATTTGTTATGTTAATACTAATGTGGTATTTCTTAGTTCAATTAAAAAAAACCAAATCATATCTTAAAGATTTAAAATTTTTCGTTCTAGAACATTCTATGTTAAAAAAAATCATCAGTTTGGGATTGCCCAGCGCATTGCAAATGTTTTTTGAAATTGGTGTTTTTACAGCTGCCATTTGGCTGAGTGGAACTTTAGGTAAAAATGCACAAGCAGCCAATCAAATTGCACTAAATTTATCATCCATGACATACATGATAGCTGTAGGCTTGAGTGTGACAGCCACCATTAGAGTTGGTAATCAAAAAGGACTAAAACGACCAGATGAACTCAGAAGAATTGCAAAATCTATATTCTTTATGGGCTTTGTTTTTGCAACCATTTTTGCGATTATTTTCCTTACTTTTCATCAAGTGTTACCAACATTCTATTTAGATTTAAATGATATAAAACATTTTTCAGACAATCAAAATGTGGTCCAAATTGCATCAACACTCCTTATAATTGCTGCATTATTTCAAATTAGCGATAGTACTCAAGTAGTATTTTTAGGAGCATTACGAGGATTACAAGATGTAAAAATCCCAACATTTATCACATTTATTGCCTATTGGGTTATTGGTTTTCCTGTGAGTTACTATTTGGGAGACGCATCACGGTATGGAAGTACAGGGATTTGGATTGGACTTTTAGCAGGGCTAACCGCATCATCAGTTTTTTTATACATCCGTTTTGATTATCTTTCGAAGAAACTTATACTTAAACAAGAACAATCATGACATTACCAAAATTTATTCTTGGAGACAACTCTGAATTTCCAGAAGCCATATTTGTAATACACACAGAATTTCCACGATTTGTTATAAATTTAGAAAATGATGAATTGGAATGGCTTGAGGATTTTGATCAGCAAGATGAAAAAGAGTTACAATCTGAAGCACAAAATGCCATACAACAAGCCACTTCTTTTTACGATTTAGAAGTTGCCAAATACGAAAATGAGTAATGCAAATTATTGATCAAATTTTAGAGCTAGACAAAGATTTACTCGTCTATCTCAATAATTTTGGAAGTCCAACCTGGGATTCTTTTTGGCTAGTCGTTACAAACAAACTTACCTATATTCCTCTTTATGTCTTTTTGCTTTATTTGATGTGTAAAAATTTGAGTAAAAAAGCGATCTTAATTTTAGTTTTATCACTCGCAGCGATGATTACATTTACAGATCAAATTACCAATCTTTTCAAATTTGGTTTTGAAAGACTAAGACCATGTGCGCAAGATGGAGTTTTGGGGCTTATCCGTCAAAGTGAATGTTGGGGATATGGTTTTTTTTCTGGACATTCTTCAAATACAATGGCAGTCGCTGTTTTTACAATTTTAATGTTAAAGTTACCAAATAGAAAACTGATCTATCTCATGTTACCATGGAGTATCGTTGTTGGTTACAGTCGTATTTATTTAGGTCTACACTATCCACTTGATGTTTTATGTGGTTTGACTTTTGGGGTGTTTTCAGGGTTCTTGTTTTATACTTTATTCAAATATTTAGAACGAAGACTTGTGGTAGTTTAAAACCTCTAGTGCAGCAACAAAGGGAGAAATCTTATTTTCTTTTACAAGTTGAATTTGTTGATCAAGAAATTTTTTGGTGTTTTTATGCTGAAAAAAATCAATTCGAAGTTGATTTTCAATGGATTGCATCATCCAAAAAATATTTTGTTCTTCTCTTTTTTTAACAAAAAAGGCATTAGATGTTGTCAGTTTTACATACGATTCGATCATATCCCACGCTTCAACAATTCCTTGGCTTTCTAATGCACTACATAGCATCACTTTTGGGTTCCATTCTGAAGGATTTGCAGCATAGAGATGCAATGCACTCTTAAATGCACTTTTGGCTAATTTTGCTGCACCTATATTTGTGCCATCTGCTTTATTGATAAGCACAGCATCGGCCATTTCAATAATTCCTCGTTTTATCCCTTGAAGTTCATCACCAGCGCCTGCCAATTTCAATAAAAGGAAAAAATCAACCATTTCATAAACAGCAGTTTCCCCTTGACCAACACCTACAGTTTCAACCAAAATTTTGTTGTATCCAGCGGCCTCACACAAAATTATAGCTTCTCTTGTATATTGACCCACACCACCCAGAGTTGATCCAGAAGCTGTAGGCCGAATAAATACATTATCTTCTCGTACCAATTCTGTCATTCGCGTTTTATCTCCTAAAATACTCCCTTTGCTTTTGCTACTGCTGGGGTCTATGGCGAGTACCGCTATTTTATGATGTTTAGATACCAGGTGTTTGCCAAGTGCTTCAATAAATGTACTTTTTCCAACACCAGGAACGCCAGTAATTCCAACTCGAATAGTAGGCGAGGGGTTGGGATGATTTAAGCATTTGTCTATTAATATATTTGCTAAAGTTCTATCGGATTGTTTAGTACTTTCAATGAGTGTGATACCCTGACTTAAAGCAGTTCTGTTACCTTGTATAATTCCCAAAAACAAATCTTCAACAGTGCGTTTGTTTTGCCGTTTTTGTTTTAGTCTTTTTACAGCATTATCATTAGTCATTTCTTGATTAGAAATGCCTTCTAGTTCTTTAATACCCTTAAAATTATCTTCCTTTTTTTTCAACGGATAAGTTTAATTGTGCTATATCAAATTTAAGCAATATTTTTATGTTGTAGCTTTTAAATTTCCAAAGCACATAAACTATATTTACCAAATGAAATTAAATCAAAAATTGATTGAACAATCAAACTTCCCAACTAAAGTTGTGGCTTCACATATAGATTTTGATAAATATATCTCTATTGATTTATCACATAAAAATACTGCGCTTAAAAAAATAAAACTCAATTCATCCAAATCTCTTTCAGAATACATTAATAATTATTTAAAAATTCATTCCAAAAAAATTGCCTTTGGTGGGTATTTGGAGAAAAGAGAGATTTACAATAGAAGCTCACATTTTAACCCTCAAAACACTCAAAATACTGAAAATCAACGTAATATTCATTTGGGGATCGACCTTTGGTGCGAGGCCAACACCCCTGTTTTGGCGGCTCTAAATGGTGTTATTCATAGTTTTAAAAACAATATTGCATATGGTGATTATGGGCCAACAATCATTTTAGAACATCGCATTGATGGCATCACATTTTTTACTTTGTACGGTCACCTTTCGTTGGATTCTATTACTAATATAAAAGTTGGTACAGAGGTAAAAGCAGGAGAAATTATAGGGTACTTAGGCACTTCTGAAGTTAATGGTGATTATCCTCCACATTTGCACTTTCAAATCATAAATGACCTTCAAGGAAATTTTGGTGATTACCCTGGTGTTTGTAGTGCAAATGAACTTGATTTTTATAAAGAGAATTGCCCAGATCCAAACTTGATTTTGAAGCTCAAATAAGGCTTTTTATTCTCTTACCAATATCCAATCCCCTTTTTTAATTAATGGTTCGGCTTGTTTGTATTTGAGTGTTTTACTTTCGCCACTCATTACATTTTTGATGGTTACTCGGTCGTTTCTTCCAATTTTTGGTTGCTCTCTAACAATAGTTTCAATTGGCTGATTTCTTTGCTGTGTATTACCTGCAGCTCTGCTTTGAGCAGCACGCTCATCCATATTTGGAATAACATCTTTTGAAGTTTGAACTTTTTCACGACGTCTGGCCTTGGCTTCTTGAATTGTATTGGCGGTTTCCTGAGGAATTTCTCCTTTAAATAAAAATGAAATAACATCTTTATTAACTTGATCCATCATGGCTTTGAACAATTCAAAAGATTCAAATTTATAAATCAAAAGAGGGTCTTTTTGCTCGTGGACAGCAAGCTGAACAGATTGCTTTAATTCGTCCATTTTTCGAAGATGGGTTTTCCATGATTCGTCAATAATGGCCAAAGAAATATTTTTTTCGAAATCGGTAACTAATTGTTTTCCATTAGTTTCATATGACTTTTCTAAGTCAGTTATGACTTGTAGTGTTTTCGCACCGTCTGTAAATGGCACTACAATTCTCTTGAACTTGTCGCGCTGTGTTTCGTATACATTTTTGATAACAGGGAAGGCTAAATCTGCATTACGTTCCATTTTGGACTCGTAGTGCTCAAAAGCGACTTTATAAACTTCTTTTGTGATTTCTTGAATGCTTTTGTTTTCAAAATCAGTCTTATCCATTGGCGCACTCATCGAAAAGTATCGAATCAATTCAAATTCAAAGTTTTTGAAGTCATTAGCTTCTTTGTTACTTTCTGTAATGATTTCAGCAGTGTCGTAGACCATATTAGCTAAATCTACTCTTAAACGTTCTCCGTTCAATGCATTATAACGTCTTTTATAAACCACTTCGCGCTGAGCATTCATAACATCATCATATTCTAAAAGTCGTTTTCGAATACCAAACTGATTTTCTTCAACTTTTTTCTGTGCTCTTTCAATAGATTTAGAAATCATGGAATGTTGAATCACTTCGCCTTCTTCGAGTCCCATACGATCCATCATTTTTGCAATACGTTCACTTCCAAAAAGACGCATTAAATTGTCTTCAAGTGAAACATAAAATTGAGAACTTCCTGGATCCCCTTGTCGTCCCGCACGTCCTCTCAATTGTCGGTCTACTCGGCGAGAATCGTGGCGCTCAGTTCCAACAATTGCTAGTCCTCCTGCATTTTTCACCTCTTCAGATAATTTGATATCTGTACCACGTCCTGCCATATTGGTAGCAATGGTAACTTGTCCAGGTTTTCCTGCTTCTGCAACAATATCAGCTTCTTTTTTGTGGAGTTTTGCATTTAATACATTGTGTGGAATTTTTCTAATACTTAGCATTTTTCCTAGCAATTCACTAATTTCCACACTTGTTGTTCCAATCAAAACAGGTCTTCCTGCTTTGGAAAGATTAGTAACTTCTTCAATTACTGCATTGTATTTTTCACGCTTTGTTTTATATACCAAATCGTTTCGATCATCTCTTGCAATTGGACGATTTGTTGGAATTTCAACTACATCGAGTTTGTAAATTTCCCAAAATTCTCCAGCTTCTGTTACGGCCGTACCTGTCATCCCTGAAAGTTTACGGTACATTCGGAAGTAATTTTGAAGTGTTATCGTAGCAAATGTTTGCGTTGCAGCTTCAATTTTTACATTTTCTTTGGCTTCAATGGCTTGATGTAATCCATCACTGTAGCGGCGACCATCCATGATACGACCCGTTTGCTCATCAACAATCATTACTTTGTTTTCCATGACCACATATTGAATATCTTTTTCAAATAGGGCATAGGCTTTTAGCAATTGATTCATGGTGTGAATCCGTTCAGATTTTACTCCAAATTCTCTGAATAGTTCTTCTTTTAGTTCTGCTTCTTTTTCGGGCTCTAAATTTTGACTTTCAATTTTTGAAATCTCCATTCCCATTTCTGGCATGACAAAAAAGTTGGGGTCATCTACTCCTGAAAGATAATCGACACCTTTGTCGGACAATTCGATTTGATTGTTTTTTTCATCGATTACATAATAGAGTTCTGCATCTACTTTTGGCATTTCTCTATTGTTGTCTTGCATGTAGAAATTTTCTGTTTTTTGTAGAAGTTGTTTGATTCCTTCTTCACTCAAAAATTTAATAAGTGCTTTATTTTTTGGCATTCCTCTGTAAGCGCGCAACAATTGGAATCCTCCTTCTTTTGTGTCACCGCTAGCGATATTTTTTTTGGCCTCAGCAAGTACAGTAGTGAGATACTTTCTTTGTACGCTTACGATATCTTGAATTTTTGGTTTGAGTTCCATAAACTCATGACGGTCGCCCTGAGGCACTGGCCCAGAAATAATCAATGGTGTTCGAGCGTCATCAATTAAAACAGAATCAATTTCATCGACTATGGCATAATGATGTGGTTTTTGTACCAAATCGTCTGTGGTGTGTGCCATATTGTCTCTGAGGTAGTCAAATCCAAACTCATTATTAGTACCGTAAGTAACATCTGCGTTGTATGCTTTTTTTCGCTCAGCAGAATTTGGTTTATGCAGATCAATACAATCGACACTCAAACCATGAAATTGAAAGATGGGTGCCATCCATGCACTATCTCTTTTTGCTAAATAATCATTTACAGTAACCAAATGCACACCTTTTCCAGTGAGAGCGTTCAGATAAACGGGTAGGGTAGCCACAAGTGTTTTTCCTTCACCAGTTTGCATTTCTGCAATTTTTCCTTGGTGCATAGCTACACCACCAATGAGCTGAACATCATAGTGAATCATATCCCAAGTAATAGGTTTTCCAGCAGCATCCCATGAATTGGCCCACAATGCATGATCTCCATCAAGTGTTACATAGTCTTTGCCTCCAGCTATTTCTCTATCAAAAGCATTCGCTTTGACTTTTATAGATGTATTATTTACAAAACGTTTTGCAGTTTCTTTTACAACAGCAAAAGCTTCAGGTAAAATTGAGTTTAAAACGTCTTGAGTTGTACTGTATATTTCATTATTTATTTGGTCTATTTCTTCGTAGATATCTTCTTTTTCATCAATATCAGAAATAGCTTTTATTGAGTCCCTTAGTTGCTCAGCTTTTGTATTATGTTGAGCGCAGGCAGATTGTATTTTAGATTTGAACTCCTCAGTTTTTGCTCTAAGCTCATCGTGGCTTAGATTAGATACTTTGGGTTCAAAGCTTTTAATTTCTTTCACGATTGGCATGATAGACTTTACGTCTTGCTTAGATTTGTCGCCAACAAATACTTTTAATACAGAATTGAGTAGACTCATTTTCTTGCTGTTCTAATTTTTGTCTCTACATTTTAGTATGTAGGACTGTCAAATATACGTTTTGTTCTCTTTTTTAGAGAATAATTATTCCAAAAAAAAAGTCTCTTTTTCGAGACTTTTAATTAATATTCATCTTCATTCCAAAGATAATCTTCGTCTGATGGATAATCAGGCCAAATTTCTTGGATTGAATCGTAGGTTTCTCCTTCGTCTTCAATAGCTTGTAAGTTTTCTACAACTTCAAGCGGAGAACCAGTTCTAATAGAGTAATCAATCAACTCATCTTTTGTTGCAGGCCATGGTGCGTCGCTTAAATAAGATGCTAGTTCTAGTGTCCAGTACATAATTAAAAGGTTTAATTTCTTGCAAAAATAAATTTTTACCTGAAAAAGTCAAGAAAAATCACATTTATTTAATCCTCAAAGTTATTAACCGTTTTCAAAGCTGTTAATTGTTATACATTTTTTGATGGAATCCACTTGATTTCTTCAATTTTTAAATCATTGGACAATTTTCGTGCCAACACAAAAAGAAAGTCGGACAGGCGGTTCAAATATATAATAATTGTAGAGTTAATATTCTGATTTTCAGAAGCTTGACACACTCTTCGCTCTGCTCTTCTGCATACCGCTCTAGCAAGGTGACAAAACGACACTAATGTGTGTCCACCTGGTAAAATAAAATGTGTCATTGGAGCCAATGAGTTGTTCATTAGGTCGATTTTATGTTCTAAAAATTCAATTGAATTTTGTTTAATTTTTGGGATTTTAGATTTATTCTTTTTATCATTTTCTGAATCAGATGCCAAATGTGCACCAATTTCAAAAAGTACATTTTGAATAGAAATGAGATTCGTTTTAGTGTCAGTATCATCCACATTGTCGCGTATAAGTCCGATGTATGCATTCAGTTCATCAACGGTGCCGTAGGCCTCTACCAACAGATGATGTTTTTGAACTCTTTTTCCGCCAAACAAAGATGTTGAACCCTTGTCACCAGTTTTGGTATATATTTTCATCATTTTTTAAATTGGACTTAAAGTTAAGTATAAATTTTATATACTAAAGACGAATTATGAAATGCTCTTTGTGTTGCTCTTTCCTAAAACATAAAATTCCCCAATCAAAAGTATCAATACTTACACGAATAGCTAGGTTGGATTTAAGTGTTTTCCACTGCTGAAAAACCTGTGAATTCTGCCTTATATTTTCAATCAAAACAATAGAATTATTACTACAATTTTCTAGAATATTTTGAATTTCTTTGGTATTTTTCAATGATTGATTACTGAAATAAATGAGCTTTTTTTTATCAAAATTTTTAATTTTTGGAACTTTTGAAGAATAGGTTATGATGTCATTTGGTTGATGTGCAAGTACTATAGCTGAATTAAAATTTGGATTGATATTTTCAGGTACAAAAATAGATTCAAATTCAAAATAATGTACAAAACGATAAAGGAATTTCACTTTTTTTATGTTCTTACAATCATCGTTGAAATTTTCGTAAATTTTCAACTTTTTTTTATTGTAAAAACATTTGGTAACCAAAGCAAATACAAAAGGGGAGTGTACACCATGTTGGTTGGTTGAACTCCATAAAAATTTTATATAAAGCCACCAATTTTTCATTCAAATTTTTCAATCAGTTCTATCCATCGCAATTCTTTTTCTTCAATGAGTTGAATTAAACTTTGAAGTTCTTTTGAAAGTTTTTCGATGGTTTCCATATCCAATTCATTGTCCTCAAACTTGGATTCAAGCTGTTTTTTATCATATTCTAAACTTTTAAGTTTACTTTCCAAATTATTTAATTCTTTTTGGTCATTATAGTTTAGTTTTGAAGTCGTATTGGCCTGTAAATTTTGCTTTTTTTTAGGTTTAGATTTTTCTTCAAATGTTGGTGGTTTGCTATCTTCATAAACTCTAAAATCTGAATAATTTCCAGGAAAATCTTCAATAATTCCATTACCTCTAAATACAAAAAGATGGTCCACTATTTTATCCATAAAATAACGATCATGAGAAACTACAATAAGACAACCTGGAAAATCTAAAAGAAAGTTTTCCAATACATTTAGGGTGACAATATCCAAATCATTTGTGGGCTCATCAAGAATCAAAAAATTTGGATTTTGAATTAACACAGTACATAAATAAAGACGTTTACGTTCGCCACCACTCAATTTTTCTACAAAATCATATTGTTTTTTTCGGCTAAAAAGAAAACGTTCTAATAGCTGTTGAGCACTTATTTGTTTTCCTTTTTTCAATGGAATATAATCTCCAAATTCACGAACAACATCTATTACCTTTTGTTGAGGTTTTGATTGAATACCTTGTTGAGTGTAATAGCCAAATTTGAGGGTCTCACCATAAACAATTTTTCCATGATCAGGTTTTATACTTCCTGTTATTATGTTTAAAAATGAAGATTTTCCAGTTCCATTTTTTCCAATTATCCCAATGCGTTCGCCTTTTTGAATCATATAACTAAAACCATCAAGTATAATTTTATCATCATATGATTTTGAAATTTTATGAAGCTCTAGAATTTTTGTTCCTAAGCGTTCCATATTAATTTCAAGTTGTATTTCATGGTCTTTTCGTCTTTGGTGTGCCCTTTGTTTGATATCTTGAAAATCATCAACTCGAGATTTGGATTTTGTTGTTCTAGCTTTTGGCTGTCTCCGAATCCATTTCAGTTCTTTTTTGAAAAGTTGTTTAGCTTTGTTAGTTTCTATTGCTTCTCTTTGAATTCGTTCTTCTTTTTTTTCTAAAAAATAAGAGTAGTTTCCTTTATAGGAATAGATTTTCCCTTCATCTAATTCAATGATAGTAGAGCATACCCGTTCTAAAAAATAACGATCATGAGTTACCATAAAAAGGGTGATGTTTTCTTTTTCAAAAAAATCTTCCAGCCATTCAATCATTTCTAAATCAAGATGATTTGTTGGCTCATCCAAAATGAGTAAATCGGGTTTACTAAGAAGTGTTATTGCTAAAGCTAGACGCTTTTTTTGACCTCCAGAAAGCGCATTTACTTTTTGATTTAGATCATTAAGTTTTAATTTAAATAAAACTTGAGTGAACTTGTTTTCAAAATCCCAAGCCTGCAACCGATCCATTTCATCGAATGCTGCTTGATATCCTTTTGAATCATCTGGATTTTGAAGCGCTTTATGATAATTATCAATGACTTTAAGAATTGGATTGTCTGAATTAAAAATAGACGCTTTTATGCTTAATTCTGGATTTAGGCTGGGTTCTTGTGACAAAAATGCCATCCTAATATCTTTTCTGAACACCACAGCACCAGAATCTGGTGTTTCTGCACCTGTTAAAATATTTAAAATTGTTGTTTTTCCCGTTCCGTTTTTGGCAATAAAAGCGATTTTTTGGTCTTTATGAATACTAAATGAAAGATGCTCAAAAAGCGTTAATTCACCATACGATTTTGAAATATCTTCTACATTTAAATAATTCAATGGCTAAAGTTTAAATTGTTTTTTTAGTGACTTAATTTTTTGTTGTACCATTTGCATAAGTATACATAGCGAACTATTAAAGCTATCCATAGTGGTAGAATTCCAATATTGAACGACTGAACTCCTGTGAACCAATGGAGTGCCATAAGAAATAATAAAATTAAAAGAAATTTTAGGTATCCAATAAATCGTTTTTTTACTCTTTTTTTCAAAAGGGTAGGAATGAATAAAAGATTAAAAGCAAATGCCCACAACAGATTATAATTATAAGCTGTTGCAGTATGATCGGTGGCAAACCACAACAATAATATAACCACTCCAATTAGCCCTGTAATAGAGAAAATCATGACATCTAGCCATTTTGATCTGGAGTTGCTTTTGTAGTTTTTATACGTTGCTAAAACAATTAAAAAACTCAAAATACTAAATATAAAAAGCGGGCTACTCCAAAAAGAATGTTTTACACTTAATTGTTTTGAATTTAAAATTTCTTGTTTTTTGACTAATGGTTCATTTGTGTTTTTAAATTTTGCAACTTCAAAAAAGGTATGAATGTATCTTGGCAAAAACATATGATCGTTAACTGGAGCAATTTGGTCAATGACAGACCCCAATGCAAGATCAATACCAAACCCTCCCCAAGAATTTTGCTCTACTTGAGATCGAATTAACGCTCTAAATGTGTGTTGCTTAAAGTCTTGTGGTTGCTCAAATTCTAGGTGTTTTTCACTCACAGATGCTACAATGTCTTTTATTTTTGTTGCACAATTGTTGTAAAAAAAGTCGTAGGCGTAACTTTTGTTTTGTGGTAAAATATTTTGTTGAAGTTTCTGAAAAAATGCTTGTTTTTCACCAAGACTTAGGTTGAGAGTTTGTGACTTTACTTCTCGTTCTTCACTTAAGTAATACGAAAGAAAAGGTTTGTAATTAGTGAAACCAATTTCGTAATTCAATTTTCCTTTGGCAAAATTCAAATAAAAACCATCGGATTCAAAATCATATCGACCATAATCATAAACAATATCCAAGCGGTACATGGGGTCTTTTATTCGAATTGCACTGTGCCCAAATGCATCGTTTAGTGAAGTGCCAGGTCCAATTGTTAATATGCTAACTTCGGAGTAGGTAGACAATTGAATTTGTCCATAAGCCATTGAAAATAGTGTGGCAAAAAAGATTAAAAAGTAATGTGATTTTTTCATGCTTATCTTCTAAATAATCCTAAATCAATTTTAAGCGAAAACACATTAGAATACAAAGCTAAACTTTGGTCACCAATATCTGTTATAGCATAATCAATTGCAATACCTTTATATTTGAATCCTACGCCCAAATTAGGTTGAAAGCTCAGTTTTTTAGTATTGTCAAATTGCAATTCGTTTTGAAAATTTCCAACTCCACCACGAAGGTAAACCAAATCGATATATCCAAATTCAAAACCTAGTGCAGGGTTGATGCTTACGAATGAAGTAGAAATTAAATCGTTGTTTTGTTCGAAACGCATAATAAGATCAAACTCAGCTTTTAGGCTGTAATCGTAATCGAAAATAAAACTTTTTGCCACACCAAATTGAAGTTTTGGAAGAGTAAGCTCACTTGCTTCTGGCTCTTCTTGATTTTGGCCTGGAATTGCATTTTGAATGTCTTGAAGTCGGTTTTCATCAAATGCCCAAGAATTAAACGTAGTTGTAATGTCTCGTGCCATAAGGCCAAATTTCCATTGTTTTGTTTCAAATTGTATTCCAACATCGAGTCCAAAGCCCCATGATGATGCAAAATCACCAATAATTCTTCTAATTATTTTTGCATTTACACCATAATTTAACCCTGGAATAGGAAGTTTGCGTGCATAAGAAAACGTAACTCCATAATCTACAGCAGAAAATAAATTAATTCGATCATAATTAATATTTCCTTGCTGGTCAATTAGTTTTGTTGTGTCTAAAATATCATCGACACCAAATCGAATCAGAGAAATTCCAACAGCACTTCGATCGTCCAAAGGCATTGCAAACGCTATGTAGTTGTAATTAGCAATATTTGCAAAATAGCTTGAATGCATCAGAGCCAAAGCATTATCTTCCAATTGCACCAATCCAGCGGGATTCCAATAACCAGAATTAACATCGTTGCTTGTTGCACTTACTGCACCACTCATGGCAAGAGCAGCAGCATCGACACCTATATTCATGAATTCATTCGAATATTTTCGTGCAGATTGACTTATTCCAACCGTTGAAATTGAAATGAATAAAATCAAAAAGAAATGCTTATTATTCAATGCTTTGGTTTATGACGTACTTCAAAAACTATATTTTGATGTGTATATTGTCTTTTACTTGTGTGAAACAAAAATAGTTTATTATTTTTACTAAATAAATATTATTCGATTTGAAAACTTTTGTTCCAAATTTTATTACACTTTTAAACCTGTTGTCGGGAGCGATTGCAACCATCTTTGCTGTTGAAGGTAATATGACAAACGCTGCATTTTTTGTGTTTATGGGAATTTTCTTTGATTTTTTTGATGGATTCTTTGCTAGAAAACTCAATGCTACCTCAGAACTTGGACTTCAATTAGACTCTCTTGCCGATATGGTAACAAGTGGTCTTGTACCTGCATTAGTATTATTTCATTTGTTGGAATTAGCTATTGCTCCGTCGTGGGATGCATATCAAATTTTACCTTATTTTGGGTTGTCAGTTGCTTTGGCTTCTGCGTATAGATTAGCAAAATTTAATATTTCTACAGAACAGTCGAGTTATTTTATAGGGTTACCAACTCCTGCCAATGCATTGCTTATTATGAGTTTGCCTCTTATTTTGGCGTATCAAAATAATGACAGCTATAATGCCATAATTTTGAACCCACTATTTTTAACTGTAACAACACTTTTAAGTTGCTTTTTATTGAATGCACCTGTAAAGTTAATTGCTTTAAAATTCAAAACTTGGAAATTTTCAGATAATGCTTCGAGATATATTCTTATTATTTTTTCAATTGTAGCTTTAATTGTTTTTAAATTTGCAGGTATTCCGTTGCTTATTATATTCTATATTATTTTATCATTATTAAATCCACCAAACAATGCTTGATCATATTATCACTTTATTTATGCTTGTTATGTTGCAAGCAGTCTTAGGTTTTGACAATTTACTATATATATCATTAGAGAGTAAAAAAGCACCCAAAGAACGACAATCTTTTGTCCGAAAAATGGGAATTGGACTTGCTATTGTATTTCGTATTGTTTTGCTTTTCGTTCTAGTAAAATTGATCAGTTACTTTCAAGATCCAGTATTACATATTCCTTTTACAGATGTTATAGAGGGGCATTTTAATATCCACAGTATTATTGTTTTAATTGGTGGTGTTTTTATTCTTTTTACAGCCATGAAAGAAATATGGCATATGGTTAGTTTTAAGAATTTTACAATATCCAACTCAAAATCAAATGGTTCTGTATCGAGTGTAATAACTATGATTGTGGTTATGAATGTTATTTTTTCGTTTGATTCAATTCTTAGTGCCATGGCTCTAACCAATGTATTATGGATCATGACAACTGCAATTATCATTGGAGGTCTTCTTATGATTTGGCTTTCAGAAAAAGTCACAGAATTTTTAACCAAAAATAGAATGTATGAAGTTTTAGGTCTATTTATTTTGTTTATCGTTGGGATTATGTTGCTTACCGAGGGTGGTCATTTGGCACACCTCAAACTTTTTGGCGAAGAAATCGTACCAATGAGTAAAACTACTTTTTACTTTGTTATAGTAATATTAGTACTTATTGATATTGTACAAGGGCGTTATCAGAAAAAAATTATGAAAGCACAGGAATTGAATAAGGACGAATTTTAAAATTCTAGTTTCTTTTTTCTTAGCTCAAAGTTTTGACCTAAATATACTTTTCTAACCATTGCATCATTGGCTAAAGTTTCTGGATCACCTGCTTTTAAAATACTACCTTCAAACATCAAATACGTACGGTCTGTAATGGCAAGTGTCTCCTGTACATTGTGGTCAGTTATAAGAATGCCAATATTCTTTTTTGTGAGTCGTGCTACAATCCGCTGAATATCTTCAACAGCAACGGGGTCGACACCAGCAAAAGGTTCGTCCAAAAGAATAAAATTAGGGTCGGTTGCCAAAGCACGAGCAATTTCTGTTCGTCTACGTTCTCCACCTGAAAGCAAATCTCCTCTGTTTTTCCGGATATGTGAAAGACCAAATTCTTCAATAAGAGATTCCATTTTGTTGAGTTGTTCTTTTTTAGACAGTTTAGTCATTTGTAAAACACTTAAAATATTGTCTTCAATACTCAATTTTCGGAAGACCGATGCTTCTTGTGCAAGATATCCAATACCACTTTGTGCTCGTTTGTACATGGGGTAATTTGTGATTTCTTTGTCATCCAAAAATATAGCGCCTCCATTGGGTTTAATTAACCCAACTGTCATATAAAATGAAGTTGTTTTTCCAGCGCCATTAGGGCCCAAAAGACCAACAATTTCACCTTGTTTAACTTCAAAAGAAACGTCTTTTACAACCTTTCTGCCGCTGTAGGATTTCATCAGATTTTGAACGCTTAACTTCATTGTAAATTTATATGGATGTAAATATAATTAAATCTATACTTCTAGGCTTCTAAAGCTTCAAGAAATTCATAAGCTCGTCTTAAATGAGGGATCATAATTGTGCCACCAATAAGTGTAGCAATACTTAAGGCTTCCACAATTTGTTCTCTTGAAAGTCCTTCTTTATGGCACTTTTCTAAATGGTATTTAATACAGTCGTCACAGCGCAAAACGGCAGAGGCGACTAAACCCAAAAGTTCTTTGGTTGTTATATCTAATGCACCTTCTTGAAATGCTTTAGTGTCTAGATTAAAAATACGTTTAATCACAGTATTGTTATCGGCTAAAATTTGAGTATTCATTTTTTCGCGATAAGCGTTGAATTGTTCTACAGGATTACTCATGTTTTTCGTTTTTGTTTTTTTATGACAATTTTTGAAATAAGAATACTAACTTGATATAAAATAATAACGGGTATGGCAACAATAATTTGACTGGCAACGTCGGGTGGTGTGATGATGGCTGCAACAATCAAAACAATAACAAGCGCATATTTTCGGTTTCGTCTTAGAAATTCTGGTGTAACAAGCCCAACTTTGGTAAGAAAGTAGATGATTATAGGAAGTTCAAAAATAAATCCTGAAGCTAAAACAGAAGCGCGCACTAATCCTATATATGAGTTCAAATCAAAGTCGTTGTGTACTTGATCGGCTACGCTATAAGTTCCTAAAAAGTTGATGGATAACGGACAGATAACATAATACCCAAATAAAATCCCAATAAAGAAAAGTATAGAAGACGTTGTAATAAATCCTCTAGAGTGTTTTCTTTCGTTTGAATACAGTCCAGGGCTTATAAATTTCCAAAATTCGTAAAGCACATAAGGAAAAGCAATAATAAATCCAAAGGTAATAGAAGTCCAAATATGTGCCGAAAATTGTCCTGCCATAGTTCTGCTTTGTACTTCAAAATCAAAAGAGGTGTTACAAAAACTATCGTAGCCAATAAGTGCAGATGCGTTACATAACAAGTCATAGGTAAAAAAATCGGTTTTTGTTGGCCCAAATATGAGTTTGTCAAACAAAAAACTTTTCCCTAAAAATGCAAAAGTTGCAGCCGCAATTATTGCTATTGAACACCGGATAATATGCCATCTTAGTTCTTCAAGATGATCGAGAAAGGACATTTCTTTTTCTTGGATCATAGCTACAATATTCCCTCTTTGATTAAGTCATGCAAATGAATGACACCAGCGTATGTGTCGTTTTGAGTAACTAACAATTGTGAGATTTCATGTTTTTCCATCAGTTGCATGGCATCAACAGCCATAGCATCAATATCTATTGATTTTGGGTTTTTGGACATAATATCTGCCGCACACAGGTTTGAAAAATCATCGGTTTTGGCCAACATTCGTCTCAGATCACCGTCAGTAATAATTCCCTGAATTTTATTTTGATTTACAACAGCACTCACACCTAGGCGTTTTTCAGAGATTTCAACAATTACTTCTTTAATGTTTGAATTGAGTTCAACGCTAGGTTTTTCATTCTGTTCTACGAGGTCTTTTACAGTTAAAAACAATTTTTTCCCTAAAGTTCCACCTGGATGATATTTTGCAAAATCATTACTAGAGAAATTTCGCATATGCAAAAGCGATACCGCAAGAGCATCACCTAAAACGAGCTGTGCAGTAGTGCTTGTTGTTGGCGCTAAATTATTTGGACAAACCTCTTTTTCAACATAAGAATTAAATACAAAATCGGCCTGTTCTGCTAAAAACGAATTTTTATTTCCAGTGATAGCAATTAAAGGATTACTTGCTCTTTTTAGAAGAGGAATCAGGACTTTAATTTCTGGCGTGTTACCACTTTTAGAAATACAAATCACAACATCTTTATCTTGAACCAAACCTAGATCACCATGAATAGCATCTGCAGCGTGCATAAAAATGGCTGGTGTTCCTGTAGAATTTAATGTGGCAACAATTTTATTGGCAATAATGGCACTTTTTCCTATTCCTGTAATGATGACACGACCATTGGAATTAAAAATAAGTTTAACAGCTTCAGCGAACGATTCATCAATCAGGGAAGCGATGTGTTTTACCGCATGACTTTGTTCTTCTACAGAGCGTTTAGCGGTTTCAACAATAGCGCTTTTTGATATTAAAGTTTTCATAAATTTATTGTCTACTATAGTAAATATAGTTATCTTAGAATTGGAATACAAAAAAACAAAAAATAACCGTAAAAAACGTTATTTTAATTTATGTTAACTTTTTATTTTAAATAAAAGTTTTTAGTTTGATTTAAACCTTTTAATGAATACAACTTCAGATCAACTCCACACAGCACTCAAAAAGTATTTTGGCTTTAATAAATTTAAAGGCCTACAAGAGCAAGTTGTGGCCAGTATAATGTCAAAACGACACACGTTTGCAATTATGCCAACAGGTGGAGGAAAGTCCTTATGTTACCAATTACCAGCATTGATGCAAGAAGGAACAGCAATTGTAGTATCTCCTCTTATAGCGTTAATGAAAAATCAGGTTGATGCCATTCGTGGAATTTCAGATAAAGAAGGCGTTGCTCATGTTCTTAATTCCTCTCTAAATAAAACAGAAGTAAAACAAGTAAAAGCAGATATAGAATCAGGAATAACAAAGCTACTTTATGTTGCCCCAGAATCTTTAGCTAAAGAAGAAAATACTGAGTTTTTACAAAATCAAACCATATCTTTTATGGCTATTGATGAAGCGCACTGCATCAGTGAATGGGGACATGACTTTAGACCTGAATACCGCAATTTGAGACGTATCATTCAAAAAATAGGAAACAATATTCCAATTATTGGACTAACCGCTACTGCTACACCAAAAGTTCAAGAAGATATTCTTAAAAATCTTGCAATTACTGACGCCAATACATTTAAAGCGTCCTTTAATCGTCCAAATCTTTACTATGAAATTGTTCCAAAAACCCAACAAGTCGATAACGATATTATTCGATTTATCAAGCAAAACCAAGGCAAATCAGGTATTGTTTATTGTTTAAGTAGAAAGCGAGTAGAAGAACTAGCACAAATACTACAAGTCAACGAAATCAAAGCACTTCCATATCATGCTGGTTTAGATGCAAAATCACGATCTAATCATCAAGATATGTTTTTGATGGAAGATGTTGATGTTATTGTAGCAACCATAGCCTTTGGTATGGGGATTGACAAACCTGATGTACGTTTTGTAATCCATCATGATATTCCAAAAAGTATTGAAAGTTATTATCAGGAAACCGGTCGCGCTGGACGAGATGGTGGCGAGGGGCATTGTTTGGCTTATTATTCCTATAAAGACATAGAAAAGCTTGAGAAATTCATGCATGGAAAACCTGTTGCAGAGCAAGAAATTGGCTTTGCGCTTTTACAAGAAGTGGTGGCGTTAGCAGAAACGTCTATTTCGAGGCGAAAATTTATTCTACATTATTTTGGGGAAGAATTTGATAATGCAACAGGCGAAGGTGGTGATATGGATGATAATGTCCGTTTTCCAAAAAAGCAAGTTGAAGCTCAAGACCAAGTAGAAATGGTTCTTAATATGGTTTTAAACACCAAAGAAAAATATAAAACAAAAGATCTTGTAAAGGTTCTTACTGGAGAAGAAAATGCTTTAATTATTTCTCATAAAACTCATGAACAACCGTTTTTTGGACAAGGAAAATCTAATGAAAATCATTACTGGATGGCGCTTACACGACAGGTATTGGTTTCAGGGATGCTAAAAAAAGATATAGAATCTTATGGGGTTGTAAAAATGACAGACAAAGGATATGAATTTTTGAGATCCCCAAAGTCATTTATGATGGCTGAAGATCATAATTATGCCAACGATTCTGCCTCAATTAGTAAAAGTTCAAAAATTGAAACAGACAAAACCTTGTTTCGTATGCTAAAAGATTTGAGAAAATCTAATGCTAAAAAATTAGGTGTTCCTCCATTTGCAATTTTTCAGGATCCTTCTTTGGAAGATATGGCACTTAAATATCCAATTACTATAGAAGAACTCCATAATATTCACGGTGTTGGCGAGGGAAAAGCAAAACGATACGGAAGAGATTTTGTATCTCTTATTGAGCGTTATGTTGAAGAAAATGACATAATTCGTATAGAAGATTTAGTCATCAAGTCCACAGGGTCAAATTCATCATTAAAACTTTATATCATTCAAAATATTGATAGAAAATTACCCTTAACAGACATTTCGTCTGCAAAAGGAATGGAAATGAATGATTTTTTAACTGAACTCGAATCCATTGTGTTTTCTGGAACAAAATTAAATATCAATTATTGGATTGATGAAATTTTTGACGAAGATCAACAAGAAGAAATTCATGAGTATTTCATGGAATCTGACACCGACAATATTGACGCAGCCATTGAAGAATTTGATGGCGATTATGACGAAGAAGAACTTCGTTTGTATCGTATCAAATTTTTTAGTGAAGTCGCTAATTAATTTCTATAGATTTTTTCGTTTTAATTAAAAAGTTTTTCAAATCCTGCTTACCTTTGTGCCATTAAAAATTAGAACCAAATACAAAACAAATGCAAGACGGTTTATATGCCAAGTTTACAACTTCAAAGGGAGAAATTTTAGTCAATTTAGAATTCCAAAAAACACCAGGAACAGTTGGTAACTTTGTGGCACTCGCTCAAGGAAATTTAGAAAATGATGTCAAAAAACAAGGACAACCTTATTATGATGGATTAAAATTCCATCGTGTTATTCCAGACTTTATGATTCAAGGCGGTTGCCCACTGGGAACAGGAACAGGAAATCCAGGCTACCAATTTGATGATGAATTTCATCCAGAATTAAAGCATGATCAACCTGGAATTTTATCAATGGCAAATGCAGGACCAGGTACAAATGGAAGTCAGTTTTTTATTACTCATACACCAACACCATGGTTAGACGGAAAACACACTGTTTTTGGTAAAACCATTGAAGGTCAAACGGTTGTAGATGCAATAGCCCAAGGCGATACTATTGAGTCTTTAGAAATTTTGGCTGTAGGAACTGATGCAGAAGCATTTAATGCTATAGAGTCATTTAGAGTTTTTGAAGGTTCTCGTGCAAAACGTATTGAAGCTGAAAAAGCAGCTATCGAATCGGAGCTCGAAAAATTAGCTAGCGGATTTGAAAAAACAGAAAGCGGACTACGCTATCAAATTATCCAAAAAGGGGAGGGTAAACAAGCTCAAAAAAATGATGTTGTTTCTGTCCACTACAAAGGTCAATTGGTAGATGGAACTGTATTTGATTCTTCTTATAAACGTAATGATCCTATTGAATTTACACTGGGTGTAGGTCAAGTTATTCCAGGTTGGGACGAAGGTATTGCATTACTACATGTAGGCGAAAAAGCTCGATTTGTAATACCAAGTGCATTGGCTTATGGAAGTCGAGGTGCAGGAGGGGTTATTCCACCAAATGCAAATCTTATTTTTGATGTTGAATTGGTGGGTATTAAATAGATTTTTACTACCTATTTTTAATTTTAACAAAGCAAACAAATCAAATAAATATGATTGTTTACAAACAACTAAATTTTATTCGTAAAATTTAAATAGTTATTTGTAAATTTGTTTGCGTTTATAAGCGTACAATGACACAAACCACAACGAAATACATCTTTGTTACAGGAGGTGTGAGTTCCTCTCTTGGAAAAGGTATTATTGCAGCCTCACTTGCAAAACTCCTTCAATCCCAAGGTTATCGTGTTACTATCCAAAAGCTTGATCCATACATTAATATTGATCCCGGAACACTCAATCCTTATGAGCATGGCGAATGCTATGTAACAGATGACGGTGCAGAAACAGATTTGGATTTGGGACATTATGAACGCTTTTTAAATGTCCCGACCTCGCAAGCCAATAATGTAACTACAGGTAGAATTTATCAAAGTGTTATTGATAAAGAACGCCAAGGTGTGTTTTTGGGTAAAACAGTCCAAGTAATCCCTCATATTACTGATGAAATAAAGCATCGGATTAAATTATTGGGTTCTTCTGGAGATTATGATATTGTTATAACTGAAATTGGTGGAACAGTTGGTGATATAGAATCCTTACCCTACGTTGAAGCTGTACGCCAGTTGAAATGGGAAATGGGCAATGACAACGCTATAACCATTCATCTTACCCTCATTCCTTATCTTTCTGCTGCTGGTGAATTAAAAACAAAACCCACTCAACATAGTGTAAAAACACTTATGGAAAGTGGAGTTCAAGCCGATATTTTGGTATGTAGAACAGAACATGAATTAGGGCAATCTATTCGTACAAAACTTGCTCGTTTTTGCAATGTAAAAGAAGAATGTGTTATTCAATCAATTGATGCTTCAACTATATATGATGTTCCAAATTTAATGCTTGAAGAAGGGTTAGATAAGGTTGTTTTAAGACAACTAAATTTAGAACGGCACAATCCTGATTTAACGTCTTGGAATACATTCTTAAAAAGACATAAAAACCCAACTAATGAAGTCACTATTGGTTTGGTTGGAAAATATGTAGAGTTACAAGATTCTTACAAATCTATCTTGGAAGCTTTTACACATGCTGGTGCATCAAATGAAGTTAAAGTCATTGTAAAATCTATACATTCTGAGCATATTACATCAGAAAATGTTTCAGAATTATTATCGGAACTAAACGGTGTTCTAGTTGCACCAGGATTTGGAGAGCGAGGCATTGAAGGAAAAATTGAAGCCATACGTTATGTTCGAACAAACAATATTCCATTTTTTGGTATTTGTCTAGGAATGCAAATGGCCGTTATAGAATTTGCTCGAACAGTTCTAGGGCTTGCCGATGCTAATTCTTCTGAAATGAACGAAGCCACCAAAAATCCTGTTATTGATTTGATGGAAGACCAAAAACAAATTGAAAATATGGGTGGAACAATGCGTTTGGGAGCATGGGGCTGTACGCTATCACCGTCATCCACTGCATATAATGCTTATAATAAGAATTCTATCAATGAGCGCCACAGACATCGTTATGAATATAACAATTCATATAAAACGCAATTAGAAGAAAAAGGAATGATATCCACAGGAATTAATCCTGATACAGGTCTTGTTGAAATTATAGAAATTCCAACACACCCTTGGTTTGTTGGTGTACAATATCATCCAGAATATAAGAGTACTGTAGCTAATCCACACCCTTTATTTAAAGCATTTATTGAAGCGGCTCTAAGACATAAAAAATCAAATTAAAATTATATTTAATTTGGATCACACAATTGACCAATTAAGTTTCTAAATATGGAAGAAAAAAAATTAGACATAAATTCACTCATTGGGTTTTTACTCATTGGAGCAATTCTATTGTACATGTTGTGGCAAAACCAACCCACGCCAGAACAACTTGCAGCAGAACAACAAGCAAAGGAGGTACAAATTGATGATAGTCCCAATCAAAAACCTGAAAATAACATCCTTGAAAATATTCAAAACACCTCAAATGATCAGCAAAAATCTAGATTAGGAGCTTTTGCATATTCTTTGGAAATACCTTCAGCCACCGAAAATTTTACCATACTAGAAAATGATGTTTTATTATTAAAAATAAACAACAAGGGTGGCGGAATTTCAGAAGCTAAGCTTAAAACTTTTGTAAATTATGATTCTGTCCCTGTATATCTTATTAAAGATAAAACAGCGCGTTTCAATTTGAGTTTTTCAACTTCGGATAATCGTACTTTAAACACTTCAGATCTTTATTTTGAACCCACATTGAAAAGAGAAGGTTCCAACAAGGTTTTATCAATGAAACTAAAAGTATCAGAAGATCAATATTTGGAGTACCTATATACAATCACATCAGATGATTATATGTTAGGTTTTGACATACGTTCCAAAGGTCTCTCAGGAGTATTAGATTCAAATAAAAATTCAAATTTTGAATGGGATTTTAAAGCTTTAAGACAAGATCAAAGCATAACTTTTGAAAATCGCTACACACGACTTTCATACGAATACGAAGGAGATAAAACTGGAAAACTTTCTCAAGCAGGTGAGGATGATGAAACTTTGGACAAGGTGTCTTGGATTTCATACAGACAGCATTTTTTTAGCTCTATTTTAGTGCCAGATTCTCCTCTAAGTAAGGTTGAATTAAAGTCTTTTGATTTAGTAGAGGATGAAACGGTCGATACCGTTTTTACAAAACGTTATAACACAAAATTTCCGTTGACATATTCATCTGGTGAATTGGCACAAAGCATGAGTTTATATTTTGGACCAACATATAACAAGGTGCTAAAAAAATATGATAAAAATCTTGAAAGCAGTATTCCTTTTGGATGGGGTATATTTGGTTGGATCAATAAGTCAGTATTTAGTCCATTGTATGCATGGCTCAGTAGTTTTTTATCCTATGGAATTGCGATTATAGTAATGACCATAATGGTTAAAATATTGCTTTCATTTGTTCAATACAAGCAATTTTTATCTCAGGCAAAAATGAAAATATTGAAGCCTGAATTAGATGCCATTAGAGCAAAATATAAAAAGGATAAAATGAAGGCTCAGCAAGAAACTCTTGCATTGCAAAACAAAGCAGGAGCAAGTCCTCTTAGTGGATGTTTACCTGGATTGCTGCAAATTCCAGTATTTTATTCTTTATTTATGTTTTTCCCAATTGCATTTGAACTACGTCAAAAACCATTTTTATGGGTAGAGGATTTGAGCTCCTATGATACTATTGCAGACTTACCATTTAATATTCCATTTTATGGCGATCATATCAGTTTATTCCCAATTTTGGCCTCTATTGCAATATTCTTTTATATGCGAATGACAACAGGTCAAAACATGGCAAGCCAACCGCAACAAGAAGGTATGCCAGACATGGCAAAAATGATGAAATATATGATATATTTTTCACCGCTTTTGATGTTGTTTTTCTTTAATAATTATGCCTCAGGTTTGAGTTTATATTATTTTGTTTCAAACCTTATTAGTATTGGAATTATGCTTGTCATAAAGAACTATATCATTGATGAAGAAAAGGTATTAGCAAAAATTAATGTGAGCAAGGCAAAGCCCAAAAAACAAAGTCGTTTTCAAAAGAAAATGGCTGAAATTATGGAGCAAGCCGAAAAACAAAAAGCCGCCCAAGAACGTCGTAAAAAATAAGATAAAATTCGTCTTGAGTTATATTTCATAACTTTGTAAAATGAAAACAGTTGTTGTTGGACTTTCTGGTGGAGTAGATTCTAGCGTAGCTGCATACTTACTCAAAAAACAGGGCTATAATGTGATTGGATTGTTCATGAAAAATTGGCATGACGATTCTGTTACAATTTCTGATGAATGTCCATGGCTGGATGACAGTAACGATGCTATGCTCGTAGCTGAAAAATTGAAAATACCATTTCAAACTGTTGATTTGAGTGAAGAATACAAGGAGCGTATTGTGGATTATATGTTTCGTGAATACGAACAAGGTCGCACACCAAACCCTGATGTTTTATGCAATAGAGAAATAAAGTTCGATGTTTTTCTTAAAATAGCTCTTTCTTTAGGCGCAGATTTTGTTGCCACAGGTCATTATTGCAGAAAAGCTGAGGTTAATTCCAACTCAAAAACACCAACCTATCGCTTATTGTCTGGTTTGGACACAACCAAAGATCAGTCCTATTTTTTATGTCAACTTTCTCAAGAACAGTTATCTAAAACGCTTTTTCCAATTGGCGAATTAACAAAACCTCAGGTTAGAGAAATTGCTCAAGAATTAAATTTAGTCACAGCCAATAAAAAGGACTCTCAAGGCCTTTGTTTTATTGGAAAAGTACGCTTACCAGATTTTTTACAACAAAAACTTAGACCGAAAATAGGAGATATAGTAGCTATTCCAAGTACATCTGAATCCTACAATCAAATTCTACCCGTTTTTAATACTAAAGAAGAAGCCCTAGATTTCAAATCCAAAAAACATATTTATTCAAAAGAGAGCGGTTCGGTTATAGGGAAACATCAAGGTGCTCATTTTTTTACAAAAGGTCAACGAAAAGGATTGGCAGTTGGGGGTACAAAAGAGCCATTATTTGTAATTGATACTGATGTTGTTGAAAATATAATTTATGTTGGTGAAGGTAAAAATCATCCAGGACTACTGCGAAACACATTATTTGTTCCAAATGATGATCTACATTGGGTTCGTCCAGATTTATCATTAAACCCTAATGAAGAGCTAGATGTAATGGCTCGCATTCGCTATCGACAACCTTTAGAAGAAGCAACGCTTTATAAATCTAACACAGGTTTATATGTTTCATTTAAAAATCCACAAACCGCTATTACTGAAGGGCAATTTGTAGCTTGGTATTTAAACGATGAATTAGTTGGTTCGGGTGTAATTTTCTAAATTGTATTATTGTTTTAAAAACAATAAATTCATTATGAACAATACAATTACTAATCTTTTTGGTATACAATATCCAATTATTCAAGCTGGTATGGTATGGAATAGCGGTTGGGAATTAGCTTCAGCGTCTTCAAATTCAGGGATTTTAGGCCTTATAGGTGCAGGATCTATGTATCCCGATGTTCTTCGAAAACATATTCAAAAATGTACACTTGCTACTGACAAACCTTTTGGTGTCAATGTTCCATTGCTTTATCCAAATATTGAAGAAATAATGCAGATTATTGTAGAAGAAGATGTAAAAATTGTATTCACATCTGCAGGAAATCCTTCAGCCTGGGCACAGTGGTTGAAAAATCATGGAATTACAGTTGTTCACGTGGTAAGTAGCGTAAAATTTGCGTTGAAAGCGGAAGCCTGTGGTGTAGATGCTATTGTAGCAGAAGGTTTTGAAGCAGGAGGTCACAATGGGCGAGAAGAAACCACAACCTTTACGTTAATTCCAATGGTATGCAAAGCCGTTTCTATTCCAGTTATTGCTGCTGGTGGAATTGCAACAGGCAGAGGAATGTTGTCTGCAATGATATTAGGTGCACAAGGCGTACAAGTAGGAAGTCGTTTTGTAACTAGTATAGAGTCCTCTGCACATCAAGCTT
This sequence comes from Flavobacteriaceae bacterium, assembly GCA_965662485.1. Lineage (GTDB taxonomy): Bacteria > Bacteroidota > Bacteroidia > Flavobacteriales > Flavobacteriaceae > UBA3537. The sequence continues at coordinate 60,083 of CBFIIL010000001.1, forward strand.
TCAAAGCCGAAGTACTCAAGGCAAAAGATGGAGCTACCCAGCTTACACTAAAGGAATTAACACCTGTAAGATTATTAAAGAATAAATTTTATCAAGATGTTGTTCGATTATACCAAAGTCATCCAACCCAGGAAGATTTAAAAAAATTGCTTGGGAGAGCCAGGGCAAAAAAAGGCATGTTTGAGGGAGATTTGGAAGAAGGAGAATTAGAAATTGGACAAATAGCAGGATTAATTGATGATATTTTACCAGTAAAAGAAATTATAGAACAAATCATAACTGAATTTAATATTGCCAGTAAAGAAATGAGCAATCTAAAACTTTAATCAATGACAAAACGCATACAACAATTAGAAGCTTTTGATCGCTTACTGACTATAATGGACGAATTACGGTCACAGTGTCCATGGGACAAGAAACAAACGATGGAAACCCTTCGGCCTCTTACAATAGAGGAAACTTATGAGCTCGCCGATGCTATCTTAGAACAAAACTTAGAAGAAGTCAAGGGCGAGTTAGGTGATTTGATACTCCATATTGTTTTTTATGCTAAAATTGGAAGTGAAACTAACATTTTTGATATTGCAGATGTTTTGAATGGTATTTGCGAAAAACTAATTCAACGTCATCCTCATATTTATGGAGATGTAAAAGTTGATAATGAAGAAGAGGTTAAACAAAATTGGGAAAAAATAAAGTTAAAAGAAGGAAAAACAAGTGTTTTGCAAGGTGTTCCAAAAAGTTTGCCAGCATTGGTTAAAGCAATACGTATTCAGGAAAAAGTATCCGGTGTTGGTTTCGATTGGGAAGAACCCCAACAAGTTTTTGAAAAAGTAGAGGAGGAGTTACAAGAATTTAATGCAGAAATTAAAGCCAAAAATCAAGAAGCGATAGAATCTGAATTTGGAGATGTTCTATTTTCCTTAATCAATTATGCACGTTTTATAAACATCAATCCTGAAAATGCTTTAGAGCGTACCAATAAAAAATTCATCAAAAGATTTCAATATTTGGAGGAACAGGCCAAACTCAGAAAGCGTTCACTTTCTGAAATGTCACTTTCTGAAATGGATGTCATTTGGGAAGAAGCAAAAAGGCAACAAGAACCTTAGTTGATTACTTTTTTGATGTTTGACAGTTTTTTGGTCCACTGCTGTAGTTGATCTTTATGCTTTTCAATTTTCTTCTGCACATCAATCACTACTGGATTGTCATCGGCTACATTAGAGAAAAATTGTAGATTATTTTCCAATTGATTCATATCAGATTTGATTTCATCAATCTTTTTTCGCACAAAGGAAATTTCGTTATTAAGTGCCCTTGGATCTTTACTCAGTTCCTGAATTTTATTCGTGTATTTTAAAGATTTTAATTCTTCTTCATTCACTCCAATTTTTGCGAATAATTTACTTGTTGTTTTAAAGAAATCCCGATCGATATGACGCTTGTTTTTTGGTACACGACCAAGTGCATTCCATTGTTTAGAAAAAATTTTTATGATTTTTAAATCATCTTCTTTATTGTCTCCAACTTCAAAAGATTTTACCTCATTGAAAAGCTGTTCTTTCTGAGCTAAATTTTCAATTTCTTCTGGTGTTCCAGCATTTTTTTGTTCATGATAACGATCAAAGAAATGGTTGCATGCTCCACGAAATTCTATCCAAAGTTTATTGCTGTCTTTTTTTGAAATATGACCAATGTTTTTCCATTGATTTTGAATCGTTTTCATCAATGCAGCAGTGGTTTCAAAATCTTCACTGTCTTTATTTTGTACAGCTATTTCTATTAACTCTTTTTTCTTTTTTAAGTTTTCTGCATGTGATTTTTTCAGGTCTTTGTAGAAATTATTTTTTGTTTTATTGAAAGTTCTTAAGGTACTTTTAAAATCTGTCCAAGATTGATTTCTTAGTTTTTTTGGAACGCTACCAATTTTGAAGAAATTTTCTCTAAGTTCTTCCACTTCCTTCACTCTATTTTGCCATTTTCCGTGTGAGCTATTTTTGGCATCTGCTAAAGATTTAATTTTTTCAATAATGACTTGTTTACTTTCATAATTAGTCATTAATTCTTTTTCGATATGAGCATTATACTCTTGACGCTTGTCATTGATAACTTTAGTTGCAGCACTAAATTGTTCCCACAACACTTCATTATATTCTTTAGAAACAGGTCCTAATTCCTCTTTCCATATTTTATGTATAGCTTGAAGTTCTCTAAATGCTCGACCAAGATTTTCTTCGCTAGCCAAAGCTTCTACACTTTTTATGAGCTTTTGTTTTTTCTCTAAATTGTGCTTGTAATCTCGTTCTCTAAGGTCTCTGTTAAGATGCAGAAAATCATAAAACTTTTCTACATGATGACGGTAGTTGTTCCATACATCATTTGCATTTTTTACAGGAACTTTCCCAAGACTTCTCCATTGTTCTTGTAAGTTCCTAAATTTATTGTAGGTTGCATTGCTACTTTGGCTTACATCAATTAAGCCCTTTATTTCTTCTATTATTTGTAATCTAGACTCTAGATTTTGTTTTAAACTTTCTGTTTTTTTCTTTTCAAATTTTTCGTTTTTTTCTCGAAAGGTTTTAGATAGACCATTAAATTGTTTTTTTATTGGACTGTCGAAACTAAAATCAATACTGTTTCCACCTTCAGCCAAAAAGGCCTCTTTTTTTTCATTGAGAATGATAGAGAATTTTTGATTAAAAACCTTTTTTATAGCATTAACTTTAGGGCGAATACTATAAATATCATCGTTTTTGAGAAGTTGTTCAAATTCAGATATCAGAGACTCTAAAGACATATCTTCGTAGTTGAAGTCTTTTACTTTATTTATTTTGTCTATTTTTTTTGACTCAACTTCACTGTCTTGTACTTCGGTTGTTTCTTCCGAAGAATCAGATGATTGTTTAACACTTTTAAGTTCAGAAACTTCAACCTCTATGTCTGTTTGTGAATGCTGTTGTATTTCAACATTTTTAACTTCCTCCTGAGGAGTTTGATTTTCTGTAGTATTATTTTTTTGTTCTTCTAATGTTCCGTCTGCATCTTGCAGGTTATCTATCGTTGTCATATGTAAGGTTTTTGGGTTATTTTATTCCTTAAGGGTATAAATATACGCTTATCCCTTAAACTTACAAATTCAAAATTTATCTCTAAACATTAGGAATGCCAAATTTCCCAAGATTTTTCGGCTTGTAACTCCAACATTTTCAGTCCATTGAGTGTCTTTGCATCTGCTTTTTTTCCATAGCCCAAAAATTTAGTTTCGCTAGGATTATAGATTAGATCGTAAAGCAAATGGTTTTTTCCAATTCCGTTGTACGGAATCGGCGGACATTCTTCTATGTTTGGATGTGTACCAAGCGGTGTACAATTTACAATTAATGTATGTTCTTGAATATCAGAGGCGCTTAAGTCTTTATAATTTAGAGTACCTTTAATTTTTTTAGATCGTGATACAAATTTAGTTTCAATTCCAAGTGATTCTAATGCATAAACTACTGCTTTTGAAGCGCCGCCTGTTCCTAAAATGAGTGCTTTTTTTTGTGTAGAATTTAAATGTGGAATAAGACTAGTTTTAAATCCGTAATGATCTGTATTACAGCCAATTAACTTGTTATTTTTTATAAGTATGGTGTTTACAGCACCAATGGCTTCTGCTTCGTGGTCTAGCGCATCTAAATATGGGATAACAGCTTCTTTGTATGGAATAGTAACATTCAGCCCATAGATATTTTCACTATCAAAAATACGGGGAAATTCTTTAATGGAATTCAAGTCAAAGTTCTGATACACACAGTCCAAATGGTGTTGCTTAAATTTTTCAGAAAAATATGTTCTTGAAAAAGAGTAATCTATATTTTTTCCAATTAACCCAAATAATTTCATTTCAGTTTTTTTTGATGATTTCCGTACCATTCCAAACTCAAAACAATGCCTATTCCTAGTAAAGCAAATATAATGGCATAAACGGTATCAGTATTAAATTCTGGTATATATCTCTGGTAATTTTCTATAATTTTTTTTCCTCTCGAATCTAATAAAAAATTGCCAGCAGAATTTTGCGTATAAATTGTGTTCTTCCAAGGCCAAACCACTCCTAGTGAGCCTGTTATGAATCCCATTATGAGGGCAAGTGTGATGTTTTTGTGTTTCTTTAAAACATAGCTTAACAAATGAGATAAACTTACAAGGCCAACAACTGAACCAAGTGTAAAAACAAATAATATTTTAAGCATTTTTTTGGTGTAGGGGTCAGACAATACTGAAAAATCCCCAGTACTAAATCCTAAAAAGACATCAAAAAGAGCATTAACAGCATCAACCAATAAAAGTACATAATTACCTAATAGTATGAGTATGAATGAACCAGAAAAGCCTGGAAGTGTCATACCAGTGATACTGATGATACCACAAAAAAATACAAACAGAAGATGATCATTTTCAGTTGCTGGATTTAAAAAACTAATGCTCAAGCCCAAAATAATACCTAAAGTTGTACTAAAAATAGTCGTTCTGTTCCAAGATTTAAAATCATTATAAATATAAATAATAGAACCGATAATCATTCCAAAAAACACACTCCAAACATACAATTCATAGTGAATAATCAGGTAATCTAGTAATTTTGAAATGCTAAAATAACTGATAATCATTCCCAAGAACAATAAACTTAAGAAACGCCCATTGATATATTTATAAAAAGAAGTAAAATGCCCTGAAAAAAGAAGTTTGAACCCTTTTTTGTTAAATCTTTGAAGCGAATAAATAAATTCCTCATAAAATCCAGCAACAAATGCAACGATTCCACCAGAAACACCGGGGACTTTGTTGGCCGTGCCCATTGCTAATCCTTTAAGAATAAGGAGTATTTTATCTTTTATAGTGCTATACTTATCCAACTGTTTTGTTTTTGGAGCCAATTTTTTCTAGAACTAATATCATTAAAAATCCAAAAACCATTAGTGTAAAAGCAGATAAAATTTGTGGATTTCCATCAAAAGATAATGGAGAAACACATTCTTCATTTAGTGGAACATTAATTCCCTTTGAATTCAGTCTGAAGCTAAGAGCTCTTTTCCATGGCCATATTTTTGCTAATGCACCAACCATAAATCCTGTAAGTACTGCTAAAGTTATGCTTTTGTAGTTATTAAATAACCACTTTAGTAATTTTGAAAATGATAATATTCCAACAATTGCACCCGCAATAAAAACCAATAACTTGCCAATTGACTTTTCATTTATGGCCTGCAAAACAGTGTTGTAGCTTCCTAGTATTACTAAAATAAATGCTCCAGAAATCCCTGGTAAAATCATTGCGCAAATTGCAATAGCTCCTGAAATAAATAAATACAACATGCTTTCAGAACTGCCCATAGCTCCAATTTTTGTGAGCTGATAGGCAAAAAGCGTCCCTATAATTAAACCTAAAAACTCACCTAATTTCCATTGATTTATTTTTTTAGTAACAAATAAAATACTAGCCAAAACTAAACCAAAAAAGAAGGCCCAAACCAGTATAGGTTTTTCATGAAGTAACCATGTGATCAGTTTTGAAAGTGATAATATACTTACTGCAATTCCCAATAGTATAGCAACCAAAAAACTTCCATTTATTTTTTTCCAAAAGGATTTTAATCCTTCTGTTTTGATGGTTTTTATCAAGCTTAAATTGATAGCATTTAAACTAGAAATTAATTCTTCATAAATTCCAGAAATAAAAGCAATTGTTCCTCCTGACACACCAGGGACTAGGTCGGCTGCACCCATGGCTATTCCTTTCAAAATTAGTGCAAAATAATCTAATAAATTACGTTTCATGTCAATGCGTTATTGAACACTAAAGATAGCTAATTTTACTTGGACGTTTTCTTGTAGCTTTTAATGAAATGTTGCACCTCTTTTTGAGCATTTACGTCAGGAAATAATTCTTCAAGAATAAAAGCGTGCTCCGCATTGTAGTGTAAAGCGGCGAGTAAATGTGTGTATGCTGTTTCTGTTTCATTGAGTTTAAAGCAAATCCCTGAAATCCTAAATTCTAATTCCTCACTTTTTGGGTGGTGTTCTAATGCCTGTACAAAGTTGTATTTTGCGGCTTCCAATTCACCTAATTTTATTAAAATATCCCCTCTCGATAACCATGTTTCTAAGGAACAGTTGCCAAGTTCAAGAGTTTTTTTATAGCCACGTTCTGCTTCTTCTAAATAATTTAGGCGTTCGTTAATTTTTGAACAAAACAACCAATAGTCTGCATTTTCATCGTCAATATCTATAGCTTTATTGACGTAAAATAAGGATTTAAAAAAATCTTTTTTTGAAAAGTAAAATATCGAAATTCCCATCCAACCTTTGTCAAAAGCAGGATCTTCTTCCACAGATTTCATATAAAACTTAAGGGCTTGATCATCTTTATTTATTTGCTCATAACAATACCCAATTTTCAATAGCGTATATGCAGTAGCCCCTTCAATAGCCATTGAAATACTGTATTGCTCAATAGCTTCCTCGTGGCGGTTCAAGCGTTCCAAAACTTTTGCTTTTTCTAGATATGCACCAATAAAAGTATCATCAGAAATTACCGCAAAATCAAAAGCAGTTAGTGCTTTTTGAAGTTCTTTTTCCTCGAGATATTGTTTACCTAATTGATGCCAAGCCACTTCACAATATGGATTTTGATCTAAATACCAATTTAAATATTTTATAGCTTCTTTTGTTTGATCCAAAAACTCAAAGCAATATATGGTATTGTATAAAGATGAATAATCTTCTATATCTAAATCTACACATTTAATGAAATGTGTTTTTGCGTCTTCATATTGATCCATAAATAGGTATTCCATACCTATTAGTGAGTGAATTTCAGAACAATCTTCTGCTATTTTTAGGGCTTCCTTAAAAGTGTCAATAGCTTTTTGATGTTGGTCTTTTTTGGAATAAATATTTGCTCTTTGAATATATAGTTCTTCATTGTTTGGCTCTATTTGAAATAAAGAATTTAGCAAGCGTTCCGCAGCATTAAAATCGTTTTCAAAAATTAATATTTCAACTTTGAATAATCTTAAATTTATAGATGTTGGGTGCTGGTCTAATCCTAGATTGATGGCTTTTTTGGCCAATGCAATTTTTCCAATTTCTAAGTAATGGTGAATTATGCTTTCAAATTCGTTGGAATCAAAGAAAAAAACATTATTGGTCTTTAACATTGACTCGAATTTATTTAACGAGATATTTTGACTTTCGTTTGAAGGGCTTAACTCCATAGAGTGTTTTTTGTTATAATAAATTTATAATTATATCACTCAGAGTTGATACACTAATGCGAATGTTTTCAACAAAATAATTAACAGTTTTTACCAACAGAGTCTAAAATGTTTAGAATAATATCGCATCCTTCTTCTAGTTCTTTGAATGAAATTGTGAGTGGAGGCGTAATTCTGATGGCTTTTGGTTCATATAATAACCAAAATAGAATCAATCCTTTATCCATGGCGTCAAGAACAACTTTGTTTGTGATTTCGGCACTTGAGGTCATAGCAGATAGCATAAGGCCTTTTCCACGAATTTCTGTTATTAGTGGGTGTTTTAATTTCTCACGAATATATTTTTCTTTTTCTAAAGCTTCTTTCATCAAATTACTTTGAGTAATTTCTTTTAGCGTAGCAAATGCTGCTGCAGCAATAACAGGATGCCCGCCAAATGTTGTGATATGCCCTAATTTTGGAAAATTGGACAAACTGTCCATCATTTTGGCTGATGCCGAAAAGGCACCAATTGGCATTCCACCTCCAAGTCCTTTACCAACTACTACAATATCGGGGTTACAGTTATAGTTATCAAATCCAAAGACCTTTCCTGTACGTCCAAAACCAGGTTGAATTTCATCTAAAATTAGTAAAGCCCCCATGGCTTTACATCTCTTTTCAACTTTATATAAATAGTTATTTTTGGGTTCAATAAAGCCTGCACCGCCTTGAATGGTCTCTAAAATAACTGCGGCTGTTTTCGTAGTAATTTTTTGTAATTCTCTTTCTTCATTAAAATGTATAAAGCGAACATCTGGGAGAAGCGGGCGGAAGGGCTGCTTTCGCTCCTCGTAGCCCATGACACTCAGTGCGCCCATAGTATTTCCATGATAGGCCTTGTGCGCTGCAATTATTTCTGAACGACCAGTATAGCGTCTGGCTAGCTTAAGAGCACCATCTATTGCTTCTGTACCAGAGTTAGTTAAGTATGTTTTTTCAATATGATTGGGTAAATATTTAGCTAATAATCGCGTGAGTTCCAAAGCAGGTTTTTGAATATATTCACCATAGACCATCACGTGCATATAGCTGTCCAACTGCTTTTTTATTGCATCTACAACCTTTGGATGACGATGTCCTAAACTACAGGCCGAAACTCCTGCAACGAAATCTAAATATGGCTTTTGATTTTGATCATAAACATAACTGCCCTCAGCATGTGATATTTCCATTGCCAAAGGGTGTGGTGTTGTTTGTGCTTGAAATCTTAAAAAATCGTCTTTACTCAAATTTGCTTTTTCAGTGTTTTAGGTTTCAATGCTTCATCGCGTTTTGGAGCAGATTTCTGCATTTTATTGATTTTTTCAAGAGGTAAATTTCTTGCTGCTTTATTGTCTTTTTTTGGTGATTTATTTTTTTGTTTATTCTTCAAATCTTCTCCTGAATTTTCAGCGTCTTCAACACGTTTGATAAGATCTTCATCAAAAAATTCTGCTTGGGGAATGTAGGATTCTAAACCTTTAATTTTTACTAATTCTAGTGGAGGATCATCTGAAAATAAGTCATCAACGGTTTTTGGACGTTCTTCGTTGCGCCAAACAAATCCTTTTAGTTTTATTTCTTTTTCTGGAAAATCTTCTTCTGGATATGTTTTACCACCTATTTGATTAATTTTTCTTAACTCATCGATCTGATTCTCTGAAATGAATATTTTAATCGATCCAGATTTTGATTTATCAATACCAACAAGTTCATTTTCGCTATTTCTTAGGTAGTAAATAGTTTCAGCATTTTTTATAACATCAATTGTGTTCAATTCATTATTCTCAAATAAACCATACAATACTTTACCTGAAATTTGATTAAATCCATCGCCCAAACTATCCTTACTAATAACAAATGCACTATTAAATACCTTTAATGAGTCTAGAGTTTCCTTCTTTGTATTTGAAATCAAATGAATAGAGTCACCTGTAATTTGACTTTCAAAATGCCATAAAACAGGGTGTTCTTTTTTTGAAAACGCATCAGCATCAACATCATAAAAATTAATCAATTGTGTGAGTCCTGTTTTTTGATTCATATGAATAGAATCTGCTTTTCCACTCAAATTGGATTTAAACATTTTGGCGTTATAAAAACCTCGAATAATTCGTTCATCAGCTGGTCCTGTTACCATAAGTGTATCGCTGTGCATAAAAATGGAATCATTTTCTTGTTCTGTAATTGCTAGTGCTCTTTTGGTAATAAAAACGGAGTCTTTTTCTCTGAAAACTTCGGCATAATGTCCCTTTATAATACTTTTGTTTAAAGTATCTGTAACCGTAATGTTATTGGTTGCAGATGCAAAATTTTTGTTGCGATTGAAGTATACACTATCGCCTTCAACAATACGATCATCGTAGTTTATTTTTGATTTTTTTACAAAATGTCCAGTATCATTATTTGTATTATAAAATCCTCTTTCACAGTAAATTACACTTGTTTCACTTGTAATTGTTGTCGGTCCAAACATAAATGCATAACCAGATTCGGTGTAAAAATCCAAACGTTCTGTGTCAATCTCATATTCTGGATTAATCAATTTTACATTATCTACAAATTGATACTTTTTTGAGTTCACATAGTAACGCCCAACAGTACTTGTGATTGTACCTGATGTATCACGAACCACTCTGCCTTTTTGATTATAATAAGCTTGTTGTTTTATACGATCAAAATGTAATACATCTGTGTATAATTTTGAGTCAGGGTCTATGAGAACCACATCGCCACTTGCATAGGCGAGTTGTGTTTTTCCGCTATATTCAACGTATTTGGAAGTCATATTGATACTATCTCCTTGTTTGACTCTCACGCTTCCGTAGGCTTCTATAAAATCTTCTTTGCCATAATAAATAGCTTCATCACACCACATTTCAATGCCTTTATGTTTGATGTGAACTTGATCAGAATCATCCCGTGTAAGGATTGTAGCATCGGGTTTATCCTCTTCAAAAGTCATATATGGTGCATATTCAATTTCAATTTGTTTCCGTTCTTGAGCAAATGTTAGAAAGGAAAAAGATAGAATGAATAAAATTAGACGCTGTTTATTTTTCACGACTTTTGAATTCGAATTTTAACAAAAATAGGGATTCTCCAAAATTTAAAGCGCAATTACAACTAAAATTAAGAAGACTAAGTGATTTTAAACAAAAATCAATTACCTAAAAATAGTTTGCTTTCTGTCTGGACCAACCGATACAATCTTAATTGGAATTTGCAATTCATTTTCCAAAAACTCAATGTATTCAATCAATGTTTGTGGGAGCGTGTCGACACTACCCATAGACGTTAAATCTTCATCCCAACCCTTAAAATCAGTGTAAACTGGAGAGACATTTTCAGATTCGATATTGTATGGTAAATGTGTGATTTCTTGTCCTTTATAGTTGTATGCTGTACAAACTTTTAATGTTTTAAATCCAGATAAAACATCGGCTTTCATCATCATTAGTTGCGTAACACCATTGACTTGACATGCATAACGCAGTGCAACCAAATCTAACCACCCACAACGTCTTGGTCTACCTGTTGTTGCTCCAAATTCATGTCCAACACGACTCATAGTTTCACCATTTTCATCAAAAAGCTCTGTTGGGAATGGACCAGACCCAACACGTGTAGTATAGGCCTTAAAAATCCCAAATACATCCTTGATGGAGTTCGGCGCAACTCCAAGCCCTGTACAAGCGCCAGCTGCAGTGGTATTTGAAGAGGTTACAAATGGATATGTTCCAAAATCAATATCGAGTAGGGAACCTTGTGCTCCTTCAGCAAGTATCGATTTTTGATCCCGTTGTGCTTGATGTAAATACTCTTCAGAATCAATAAAATCTAATGTTTTTAACGTTTCTACAGCCTCAAAAAAATCATTTTCAAGTTCTTTTAAATCATATTCAAGCTCAACATTGTAGAAATCGATCATAGCTTGATGTTTGTTCGCTAAATTACGATATTTATCTTTCCAGTTCTCTAGTTCTAAATCACCAACACGAATTCCATTTCTACCTGTTTTATCCATATATGTTGGGCCAATACCTTTTAGTGTGGAACCAATTTTTGCTTTTCCTTTGGAAGTTTCAGAAGCCGCATCCAAAAGCCGGTGTGTAGGTAAAATGAGGTGGGCTTTTCTAGAAATCAATAACGTTTTTCTAAAGTCTACATCTTGCTCTGAAAGTTTATCCAATTCTTTTTTGAAAATTACGGGGTCAATTACAACTCCATTTCCAACAAGATTTTTTACATCATCATGAAAAATACCCGATGGGATCGTGTGTAGTACATGTTTCATTCCATTGAAAACAAGGGTGTGACCTGCATTTGGCCCTCCTTGAAATCTTGCAATAATATCGTAGTTTTTGGTAAGTACATCAACAATTTTTCCTTTTCCTTCATCACCCCATTGGAGTCCTAGTAGCAAATCTACAGCCATTTTGTTTCGTTAGTTTTTAGTATTTTTTTTTGTTCCATAGAAGTATAAAGAATGATTTTGAATATCAATATCGAACACCTCTTCAATGGTTTTTTTTATGGATTGAATTCTTGGATCACAAAATTCTATAACTTCTCCAGTATCTGTAAGAATGACATGATCGTGTTGTTTGTCAAAATATGATTTTTCGTATTGTGCTTGGTTTAATCCAAATTGATGCTTTCTTACAAGACCACATTCTAATAAAAGTTCAATGGTATTGTAAAGGGTTGCGCGAGAAACACGGTATTTTTTATTTTTCATCTTGATATAAAGTGATTCTATATCAAAATGATCTTCATTATTATAAATTTCTTGTAGGATAGCAAAGCGTTCAGGAGTTTTTCGCTGGCTATTTTCTTCAAGATATTTTGTAAAAACATTTTTTACAATTTCCTGATCGTTATGTTTAGTTTTTGTACTCATGATCGAAACTCCAAATTTAACTAATTTTTAGACTCTAGTAACCTTTTCAATGCCATTTATTTTTTTTAGGCGCTCCGTCAGTTTGGAAACAAAACTACTATTGTTGACTTCTACCGCTATTTCTCCATTGAATGTACCGCTGTGTGAGTCAAATTTGATGCTTTTTATATTCACATTCATGTTCGCCGAAATAAGCTTTGTAATATCATTAACGAGTCCTTTTTCGTCAATTCCAGTAAGTTTAATTACCGCTCTAAATACTTGCTGGCTAGAATCAATCCATTTTGCCAGTATAATTCGGTAGGCGTAATTAGATTGTAAACTTACAGCATTTGGACAGTTTTTCTTGTGAACTTTTATCCCATCTCGAATACTTAAAAACCCAAAAACTTTGTCTCCTGGAATTGGGTTACAACAAGAAGCCACTTTGTAGTTGAGTTTTTCCTCTTCCTTGCCAAAAACCAGCATATCATATTTAGAGGTAATCTCGTCGTTATCAATAGTTTCTGCAGTTGAGGCCTTTTTGCGTTGAATTTTATTCTTGATAAAACTTACCAAAACATTACTCCTTGATGCTGCAAATTTTTTCAACATGGAGTTGTCTACACTGCCAATTCCGACTCTATAAAACAAATCTAGACTCGTCTGCAGTTTAAAAAAATTGACCAATTCATTAATGGATCGCTCATTTAGATTAATTTTAAGCTGTTTGAGTTTACGCCTTAAAATTTCTTTTCCATCTTCTGCAATAAGTTTTTTCTCCTCTTTTAGCGAAGATTTTATTTTGCTTCGTGCACGTGCGGTGGTGGCATAATCTAACCAGTTTGAATTTGGTTTTGCATTTTCAGAAGTAATAATACTAACTTGATCTCCGCTATGCAATGTATAACTCAATGGAACTAGCTTTCCGTTAACTTTTGCACCTCTTGTCTTTAGGCCAACTTCGGTATGAATGCTAAATGCAAAATCGAGTGGTGTTGCTTCTTTTGGTAAAGATTTTAAGTCGCCGTCTGGAGTAAATACAAAAATTTCTTTTGCATAAAGATTTAATTTGAATTCTTCAACAAAATCAACAGCATTGGCACTTGGGTTATCCATGACTTCTTGTAGTTTGCCAATCCAACTTTCAAGGTTTTCATCATTACTGATATCGCCTTCTTTGTATTTGTAGTGTGCTGCATACCCTTTTTCGGCAATTTCATTCATTCTTTCGCTACGAATTTGAACTTCGACCCAACGTCCTTTTGGACCCATTACGGTGATGTGTAATGCTTCGTATCCTGTAGATTTTGGTGATGATATCCAATCGCGCAGTCGAGTGGGATTGGGCCTAAAAAAATCGGTAACAATAGAGTATATTTTCCAGGCCAGAAATTTTTCATTTTTCTCACCAGATTTGTAAATGATACGCACTGCAAATTTGTCATAAACTTCTTCAAAAGAAACTCCTTGTTTTTGCATTTTACGCCGAATGGAAAATATAGATTTTGGTCGACCTTTAATCTCATATTTAATACGTTCTTTTTTTAATGCACTCTCCAGTACTGAACTAATTTCTTTGATATACAAATCCTGCTCTTCCTTACTTTCTTTTATTTTAAGAAAAATAGATTCATAAATATCCGGTTCTGTGTATTTTAGAGCTAAATCTTCAAGTTCTGATTTAACATTATACAGGCCAATTTTGTGTGCCAAAGGCGCATATATATAAAGTGTTTCTGAAGCAATTTTTATTTGTTTGTCCTCGCGAAGTGAGTGGATGGTTTGCATGTTATGCAAACGATCGGCGATTTTAATAATAATCACACGAACATCATCATTAAGAGTGAGTAGCATTTTCCGAAAATTCTCAGCTTGTAGCGAGATGTCTTTATCTTTTTTTAAGCTTGAAATTTTTGTCAATCCATTAACAATACGTGCAATGGTTTCTCCAAAAAGTTGTTCAATATCACTGATGTTATAGTCCTCACAATCTTCTACAACATCATGAAGAAGTGCTGCGGCAATAGAGGTGGCATCCAATCCAATTTCTGAAGCGACTATTTTTGCAACTGAAATTGGATGAAAAATATAGGCTTCACCTGATTTTCGGCGCTGATCTTTATGAGCATCAACAGCAACATCAAAAGCTTTACGAATGACTTTTTTGTCTGCAGCAGAAAGACTTCTATAGCTAATTCTAAGGAGTTCTTTGTATTCCTTTGCTATTGCGGCATTTTCTTTTTTGATTTCTTCTGCAGTCATACCCTAAAACTAAAACAAACATTTGTAACAACCAACCGTGTGTGGTACTTTTTAAAAACATTTCTAAAAACAATCAATTGTAGTAATTATTGAAATCTACGCTGTCGCTTGGCTTCATACAACAGAACGCCAGCAGCAACAGAAACGTTCATAGAATCTACAATACCAAGCATTGGTATATGTATACATTGGGTGGCCAAAGTTCGCCACCTATCTGTTAGCCCATTAGATTCTGTACCAACAACTATAGCACAAGAATTTTGAAAATTGATGTCCGCATAAGACTTTGAATCTTGCAAAATAGCGCTATAAATCGAAATGTTTTTTTGTTTTATAAATGCAATGACTTCATCTGTTGGAGCAGTTGCAATTTGAGTAGAAAAAATACCACCTACACTCGAGCGAATAATGTTTGGATTGTACATATCTGTTATAGGGTCTGCAATAATTATCGCATCAATTTTTGCTGCATCAGCGGTTCTTAATAATGCTCCAATATTTCCAGGTTTTTCAGGGGATTCAGCGATTAGTATCAAAGGATTTGCAGATTCTATTTGTAATTGATTTAAAGATAAATCCTTACATTTTGCAACTGCAAAAATACCCTCTGTGCTTCCACGATAGGCCACTTTTTTATAAATCTTTGCATCAATTCGAATACATTCAAAATTATATTTTTCAAATTGGAGAAGATCTTTTTCTGAAAATAATTGGGGTTCAAAATAAATGGTTTCTATTGTATATCCACTTTTGATAGCTAAAAATACCTCACGTTTTCCCTCGATTATAAAAAGCCCCTGCGCTCTTCGATGCTTTGATTTTTCTTTAAGCAACAACACATTTTTAATTTTAGGGTTTTTTAGACTGGTGATTTCTTGTATCATATCACAAAAATAGGTTTATTTTCTTTTGCATAAAAAAGCCCAAACCATTGGCTTGGGCTTTGAGTTGATATTTTTTGTTTTATTGATTTTTATATTTGTTTGAATATCTTTTCCATAGTTTTGTTTGATGACTTTCCAAACTTATTTTTCTTCCGTCAATAAAAGCGTTTTTCAAGTGATTTGTACGCATATCCAAAGCATCGCCTTGGCTGATAAATAGTGTGGCACTTTTCCCTACTTCTAAGCTCCCATATTGTGCGTCAATTCCAAGAATTTTTGCAGCATTCAACGTTATAAGTTGAAGCGCTTGCTCCTTGGTAAGGCCGTATGCCACCGTTGTTCCTGCGTAAAATGGTAAATTTCTAGAATTCATGCGTTCCATATCGCCGCTAGCTTCAAGTGCTACAATAACTCCAGCATCTACAAGCATTTTTGCTAGTTTAAAAGGCAAATCATAATCTTCATCAGATTTTTCGGGTCTTGTGTGGATGCGTCTAAGTAAAACAGAAATACCATTTTCTTTTAGCAATGTGGTTTGTTTGTAGGCTTCATAGGCTCCAACTAAAACAACTTTTTGTATGTTTTGTGTTTTCGAAAATGCAACAGCATCAATAATTCCTTTTTCATCATCAACATGAATATACAAAGTTTTATTGCCGTCAAATAGGCCTTTCATTGCTTCAAAAGGCAAATTTAAACCTGGGTTTTCGTTGACATTATGAACTCTTGCATTGTTAAAATAAGAGGCAAGCTCTTGAATTTCCACATTGTAATTTTTATTGATCTTTAGTCCTGGATCTTCTCCGGCCCACCAACGACCTCTTGAGAAAGAGTTTGGCCAATTCATATGAACACCATCGTCAATTTTTACAACAGCATCTTCCCAATTCCAAGCATCCAATTGCACAACAGATGAAGTTCCGGAAATTCGACCTCCTCTTGGTGTAATTTGTGCTAAAAGCACTCCATTTGGACGCATTGTTTCTACAACTTTTGACTCTGTATTGTATGCAATTAAACTTCTAATATGTGGATTCCAAGTCCCAATTTCTGAATCATCATCAGAAGCCCGAACAGCATCAATTTCTATAAGTCCCAATGTAGAATTTGGAATGATAAATCCTGGGTAAACATGTTGTCCACTTGCATTGATAACTTCGGTGTCAGAATTTATTTTCCCTTCATCATTTGCTCCTACATATTGAAGTACACCATCTTTGAAAATAATAAGACTATTTTTTAGAACACTTCCATTTCCAATATGAGCTGTTGCTCCAACAATTACAACCTTATTTTGTTGCTGAGCTGCAGGGGTTTGTTGTGCACTTCCCAAAAATGAAATGGTCAAAAGTGCAATGATATATGTATTAATTCTTTTCATAATTTTTAGTATTAATTGTGATTGTGATTTTGTTCATGATCGAGTGTATCACAATGCATATCTTGTTTCTTTTTCACCTTAATAGCTTGTGTTTTCATGCCTTTATTTTTGGCTTTGAGCATCATTTGAATTAAAGTATTTCGTTCTTCAGTAATGTTTTTTCGATGCTCTTGGTCTTGAGTAATATCAAAATATGTAGCTCCTTCAATGAGGGTTTGCTCTGCTTTTGCATAAATTGATAGCGGATGATTATTCCAAAGCACCAAATCGGCATCTTTTCCAACTTTTATGCTACCAACTTTATCATCAATATGTAAAAGTTTTGCTGGATTTAGAGTTACCATTTTCCATGCATCCTCTTCTGAAGTGCCGCCATATTTTACTGCTTTAGCGGCTTCTTGATTTAAACGTCTAGACATTTCGGCGTCATCACTATTGATGGCTGTAATAACCCCAACATTATTCAAAATTGCTGCGTTGTAAGGAATAGCATCATTCACTTCGTATTTGTAGGCCCACCAATCGCTAAATGTTGAAGCGCCAACGCCGTGTGCTTTCATTTTATCTGCGACTTTATAGCCCTCCAAAATATGTGTAAACGTATTGATATTGAAATTAAAGCGTTCTGCAACTTTCATCAACATATTGATTTCACTTTGTACATATGAATGACAGCTAATAAAACGCTCTTTATTTAAAATTTCAGCCAAAACCTCTAGTTCTAAATCAACTCTGTAGGCTTGTCCACTTTTTTTCTTTAAATCATAGGCCTTAGCTCTGGAAAAGTAGTCAACATAAGTTTGCTCAACTCCCATTCGTGTTTGTGGAAAACGTTCGTAGCTCCCCCAATTGGATTGTTTTACATTTTCACCCAATGCAAATTTGATGAACTTTGGAGAGTTATTGTAAATCAGGTTTTTAGCGGATTCTCCCCATTTCAGTTTAATAATCGCTGATCGCCCACCAATAGGATTGGCTGATCCATGTAAGATTTGAATGGTTGTAACGCCTCCAGAAAGGTTTCTATAAATATTAACATCATCAGCATCCACAACATCTTCTATACTAACTTCAGCTGAAGAGTTTTGTCCTGCTTCATTGATACTTGTTGCCGCAATATGTGAGTGTTCATCAATAATTCCAGAAGTTAGGTGTTTTCCTGTAGCGTCAATAATTCTTGCATTTTTATTTTTAATATTTTGACCGATGGCTGCAATTTTTCCATCTTTGATTAATACATCTGTACTGGTGAGAATTCCATCATTTTCATTGGTCCAAACTGTAGCATTTTTAAAAAGTAAAGTTTCAGCTTCTGGGAGTTTGTCAAATCCATAGGGACCATTTGGATAACTGACTGGTAAAATTGTTTTTGTTTTGTTATCCTTTTTGTTTTTTTTGGTTTTATCTTCTTTTTTATCGGCCTTAATCAATGTTAGATTTTGTGTTGAACCATCTGTAAAATTAAGTATCCCATTCAAATTAGAACTACTATCAACTTTTGCGCTAAAACGCATAAAATTTTGTTGCAAAGTATCTTTGGAAGTAAACAGAAGATACACCCAGTCTTTATCTTGTTTTACAGAACAACTCAATTTTAGACTATCTGCCTTAAGTGTTGCTTTTGGCGCTTCTTTTTTACCTGAAATATCAAGATTATATTCATTTTTATCAAACTTAAAAGTATATGATCCTCTAACATCTTTACTATTGAAATCTCCAAAAATTGTTCTAGATCCTCTGATCCAATGCTCATAAATAGAAGTTGTGCTTTCAAAAGCATCTCCAGAAGTGATGGTAAAGTTAGCATAACTTCCATTTTGAAGATTTCCGATTTTATTATTTCTTAATAGTTGAGAAGGAATCGTTGTGAGAGCTTCTAATGCCTTTGTTGGACTTAAACCATGGTCAATAGCATTTTTGATATGGGTTTTAAATTCTTTTACAGATTTTAAACCATTGGTTGTAAGTGCAAATTTTATATTATGCTCTTCAAAAACTTTTGGATTTGAAGGTCTTTGGTTCCATTCTTTCATGCTTTCCAGCTCCAATTTATTGGCGAGAAAGCTATTCTCAACGTCATAAGGTTTTGGAAAATTTACAGGGAGAATAAAAGCAGCATTGGTATTTTTGATGGTATTGATACGCTCATATTCATCACCACCACCAAGAATGATATATTGAATTCCAAATTGATCTCCCACGGCATCTGCTCTGAGGGCATTGGCTCTGCTTCCTGCTCCCATGATTTGTACTAAATCAGAATTGCTATTAAAAGCCTCTATAGAGCGATCTGTTGTTTTAGAATTTCCTTTTTTATACCAGTCAGCATCATGATACAATTGTCTTAGAAGTGCCACACCTCCCATGATAGATGTCGGGTAAGATTGTTGTGTTTGAATACTTCTTGAAAATGAAAGATATTGTCCAGAGCGTCCAGAAATGATTCTTTTAGCATCAGTACCATTTAAATCAAGTGCGATTAGCGCACCACTTCCGCGAACAATCCCATCTTCCATGTGAGTATTCACGATTCCAAAACCTTGTTCAAGCATAGTTTTGGCTGTTTTTTCATCAAATTCAAATCCATCAATGGCATTTTGCTCAGGACGAATATGGTCATTCCAATAAAACCCTTCTCTTGATGGGCCATACTGTGGTGATCTTCCGTTTCCACTAACACGTTTTGGTTTGGTCACGCCAAAAGTAGAGTACATATCTATAAACGATGGGTAAACACTATTGCCTTTGGCATCAATAATTTCAGAATTTTTAGGAATTTGAATATTTTTTCCGCTACGCACTACTTTACCATCTTTTATCAAAAGTGTACCATTTTCGATAACTTTTGTTGGGGTGATATAGAGTTTTGCGTTGGTAATGGCGGTGTAGTTTGTAATCTTAGTTTTTACACCATCATTTTTTGGGAAATAATCTTGTGCATAACCTATAGAAACACACAAAATCCCCATGAGTAGGAGTTGAATTTTTTTCATAGTAATAATTTATCGTCGTTAAATATAAGCATAAACTTTCTAAAGAAAATCATAAAACTTTGGAGTATATTTTTTCTAAAGCTGTGCTTCAAAATGTCCAACAATCAACCCAACAACATAGCTGTAGCTCTCAATTCCCTTATCTTGAGCATTAGCTTTTAAAAAATGGCTGTAAATGGATTTGAAAAAGGGTTCCAAAGGATTGTTGTATTGTGCCCATTTGGCACTTCTTTTTTCAAAATCAATCAAAATACCAGGATTGATACGTTCTTTTAATGATTTGTATGCTTCTTTGTCCCTTTTAAATACTTCGCTTAAACAGTAGCGTAAAGCAAAGGAGTACCCGCTATATTTGAAATAATCATTACTATGATTAGCACATACCAAAAACCCTATAAAATTAGCTTCATTTTCTGCAGCATAGCCAATTTGATGGGCTTGCTCGTGAGCCAAAGTCAATGGCATAGAATTTTTTGGATGATGACGATTAACTTGTGCTTCATTGGTGAATGGGTTTAAGTATCCACTAAACCCCATATATGCGAGTGGTGTACTTAGTAAAGAATATTTTTGACTTGAATTATCATACTCAAAAACACTATTATTAAATCCCTTAAAAGACAACACAGCGAGTTCATCAAATGTGTAAGTAGTATTTACAACTGCACTACTATTATGTACTAATTTAAGATGAATTAGATTGGAATTTTTAATGATGTGTTCCGTCGTTCTCAAAAGTTGTTCTGTTGTATAAATAGGGTTTATGCCTTGTTTTTTATAAAGCGGTAATCGGTAATAATTCAACCCCCAAAATAAATGAAACACGAAATACAAAACAGAAACTACGCACAACAAATTGAGGATTGATTGGATAGGTGTTTTAAAAAATTGTTTTAGGTTTTTAAATCCCCACCAAAGACCAAAACCAAATGCAGTGCTATAAAGTAAATCGCCTGCCGAAAATGGAATCCATCCATAGAAAAGCCGAAGTATACTCGAAATTTTTGGATAAAGCCATTCACTGTAATTTTGCTCTACCCACGTTCTGTTTTTTGCTAAAAGGTTGATAATGAGTATCTGAGGAATAATACTGAAAGCAATACAAAGTCTTAAAGTTTTTGACATGACTCAAAAATAAAAAATAATATTTAGACTGTTATACGTACCTTTGTAACTGAAAAATTTATAGCTATGAGTGATGCAGTAAGACAATTAGAGCCCGTAGAAATCTGGTCTAATTTTGCCGATTTAAACGCCGTTCCTCGTCCATCCAAAAAAGAGGAACGTGTGATTGCTTTTATAAAAACTTTTGGTGCTTCTTTAGATTTGGAAACGTTTGAAGATGAGGTTGGTAATGTCATCATCAAAAAACCTGCAACAGCAGGAATGGAAGACCGAAAAACGGTGGTATTGCAATCGCACTTGGATATGGTGCACCAAAAAAATGCAGACACCGATTTTGATTTTCTAACTCAAGGAATTCAAATGTACGTGGATGGCGATTGGGTAAAAGCCAGAGGGACAACACTTGGTGCCGATAATGGTTTGGGTGTGGCCTCAATCATGGCAGTTTTGCAAAGTACAGATATACCACATCCAGCAATTGAAGCCCTTTTTACCATTGATGAAGAAACAGGAATGACTGGGGCTATGGGGCTTAAGGGTGGAATTCTCAATGGCGATATTTTACTCAATTTAGATACCGAAGAAGACGATGAAATAGGGGTGGGCTGTGCTGGTGGAGTAGATGTTACCGCCACACGATCATATATTCAAGAACCAACATCACAAACATCGTTTCCATATGTTATAACAGTAAAAGGACTTCAGGGCGGCCATTCTGGTATGGATATTCATAAAGGTTTTGGTAATGCCAATAAAATTTTGAGCCGATTGTTGTACAATGGCTTTGAACGCTTTGGTCTACGCGTGTCAAAAATAGATGGAGGAAGTTTACGCAATGCCATTCCTAGAGAAAGCACTGCTATTGTTGTGGTTGATGCTGTGCATAAAACAACTTTTGAGGACGCTACAACTACGTTAAT
>CBFIIL010000002.1:0-68176 GCA_965662485.1 Flavobacteriaceae bacterium
TATTGGACGACAAATATACAACCTTTTTCCTATTTAAAAAGAACTTTTTTGGAAATATCTTCTTATTGCTCTATACTTTGAGCCTCTAAAGACTGTAAAACTTGACCTGAACATTGAATATTAAATTGAATAGGATTGCAACATACTTCACAATCTTCAATGTACGTTTGAGCAAATTGCGACACATCTACCAAAACCGAAACCTGCTCCCAACAATGAGGACACTGATAATAATGTTCTTCCATTAGCTATGTTGTTCTATTGATTCTGTAAGCATCTCCCACTGGCTCATGAGTTCCTCTAACTTTGCTTTTTTTTCTTGATAGGCATCAAAAAAATTAGGATCTGCAACTGTTTTATCATAGTTGATTTCGAGTTCCAAATCAATAGCTTTAATCTCTTTTTCCAAAGAAGAAATAGAAGACTCCACCTTGCTCAAACGATTATTCAACGATTTTAATTGTTTTTGTGCTTCATAAGACTGCTTATTGGTGCTTATTTTGGATTCAGATTTTACAATTGTTTTGCGTTCAGCTTCGCGTAAATTTTCTAGCTGCCGTTGTTCTAGATAAAAATCAATATCACCTAAATAGGGTTTGATTTTTTGATCTTTAAATTCATACACAACATCATTTAGACTTTGTAAAAACTCACGATCGTGCGACACCAGAAGCAATGTGCCTTCAAAGTTTTGTAAAGCAGATTTTAATACATTTTTTGACTGAATATCCAAGTGGTTTGTAGGTTCGTCCATCACCAAAACATTGAGTGGTTTTAGCAATAATTTTGCTAAAGCTAATCTGTTGCGCTCCCCTCCAGACAATACACTGACGTACTTCTCAACAGCCTCTCCACGAAACAAAAATGCCCCTAAAATATCACGTACTTTAGAACGGTTTTTTTCATTAGCCTCATCAATCATCGTGTCCAAAACCGTCTTTTTTCCATCCAAATATTCAGCCTGATTTTGGGCAAAATAACCCACTTGTACATTATGTCCCAGCTTAATATCCCCCTCTGCTGAAAGTTCTCCAACTAAAATTTTGGCGAGTGTAGATTTTCCTTGTCCATTTTGACCTACAAAAGCAACTTTCTGCCCTCTTTCAACCATTAAATCAACATTTTTTAAAACCTCCAAGTCACCATAAGACTTTGAAACATTATGGGCTTCCAAAACAACTTTTCCAGGCTGTATTGAAATTGGAAAACGTACACTCATCACGCTATTGTCATCTTCATCTACACGAATACGCTCAATTTTATCTAATTTCTTAATGAGCGATTGTGCCATTGTTGCTTTGGAAGCTTTGGCCCTAAACTTTTCAATCAATTTTTCCGTTTGTTCTATTTGCTTTTGTTGATTTTTTTGCGCTGCTATTTGCAATGATTTTTGTTCGGCCCGAAGTTCCAAATACTTGGAATAAGACTTAGGCATATCATAAATTTGACCTAAAACAATTTCAATAGTACGATTTGTTACATTGTCCAAAAACATTTTGTCGTGAGAAACAATAACGACAGCCCCAGAATAATTTTTTAAAAATTGCTCCAACCAAATAATCGATTCTATATCTAAATGGTTTGTAGGTTCATCCAAAAGAAGGATATCATTTTGCTGAAGCAGTAATTTGGCCAGTTCTATACGCATGCGCCAGCCTCCAGAAAATATATCTGTTAGTTTATCAAAATCTTCTCTTTTAAATCCTAATCCAATTAGAATTTTCTCTGTTTCGCCTTGATAATTATAGCCCCCTAAAATTTCATATTGCTGTTGTACGTCGTTTAGATCAACCATCAGATCGTGGTAGCTTTGACTCTCATAGTCGGTGCGCTCTGCGAGCTGAGTATTGATGTCTTCTAACTGACGCTCTAGTGCTTTAAGTTCTGAAAAAGCCTCATACGTTTCTTCTAAAATTGTACGGCCATAAACAAAATCAATATCCTGTTTTAAAAATCCAATTTTTAAATTCTTTTTTTCAAAACTGATTTGACCTGAACTATGTTCGAGTTCTCCAGAAATAATCTTGAGTAAGGTCGATTTTCCAGCACCATTTTTACCAATCAAACCCACGCGATGCCCAGATTGTAATCGAAATGAAATATTTTCAAAAAGGTCTTCGCCTTGAAATGAAATTGTAAGCTGATGAACGTTTAGCATTTTTAAAATTTAATCTTCAAAGTGTTTTCAATTTTGTATTTTTGAAGAGCTGCAAAAATAACTAAATTAGGATGTTAAAAAAAGGAAATAAGCTCTACTCTGTTTTATTTGGGAAATGTCCAAAGTGTCATCAGGAATCGATGTATCAAACAAAAAATCCTTACTATCTATCGCAAACACTAAAGATGCATGAACATTGTAGACATTGTGATACAAAATATAAAATAGAACCTTCATTCTTTTATGGGTCTATGTATGTAAGTTATGCTGTTGGTATTGCTTTTGCAGTGGCTGCATTTATTATTTCCAACTTATTTTTGGGTAGTTCACTCAAAGTCGCTTTTGGGTGCATTGTAGGAACATTAGTTGGTTTTATGCCTGTTATTATGCGGATATCCAGAAATATTTGGATTAATCTTTTTATGAGCTATGACCCCAATTTGGTCAACAAATCTAAGACTTAAATCTATTGATATCAATTTCATCTGGAAGTGGAACCCCATCTTCTATATAAGCAATTAAATCTTTGGCAACACTTGGCGCTATAAGTACGCCTCGACTGCCAAGACCATTCAAGACAAATAAATTTTTATGTGTTTTGTGTTGGCCTAATAATGGACGGCGGTCCACTACAGTTGGACGAATTCCAGCACGTTGATGAACAACTTTAAAAGAACACGAAATCACTTTTTGTAGTTTTTCTAAGATTTGAATTCTTGCAGCTTCCGTTGGTGAGTTGCTGTAATCATTCCAAGCATAAGTAGAACCAACAAGGTAATTGTCATTACCAATAGGGATTACAAAAACACTTGATTTTAAAATCACATTTGATTTTAAATCTGGTGCATGAATGACTAATAATTCACCCTTTGTACCTTCTAAAGGTAGTGCATTAAAAAATGGATTTTGCTTCAATCCAAAGCCTTCAGCAAAAATGAGATTATTAGCAGTAATCTCTTTATACTTAACTTTATTTGATACATCTATTACAGAATAATCAAAAGTTTCTTCAATAAATAAATCTTTAGACTTTAAATAATTGCGGTAGGAGTTCAAAAGTAATTTAGTGTCTACTCTCCCTGTGAATTTAACTTCACCACAGCCAAAAGGGGCTCGGATATTTGGATTGTTATTTTCAATGATTTTTGGAACTAAAAATTGTTTCAACTTTGGTTTATCACTAGCCAAAAACCAATTGTTTTGTTCTTCAATGGAATTAAAAATTCGATAAATAGGACGTTGATCGTCTATTTTAATTCCTAATAGAGCCTCTATTTTTTTATAAGCAGAAAGTGCTAAAGGAACATGTAGATCTGCATTCCACGCCATATTGAAGCGTTTAAGGACTACAGGATTGTAAAGACCACTTGCAACTATTGAAGCTTGTTGAGAGGTGTTACTAACAACTGCATAAGATTTTCCACGAGTACGCAATTGTTCACAGAGCATCAGCCCTGCAATTCCCGAACCTACAATGAGGTAATCAACTTTCATTTTATAAATTTATAATAAAAAAAATGCTCCTCAAATTGAGAAGCGTTTTTTAGTATAAAGTGGAATTTAATAACTCCACATGTCTTGTTCTAAATTTCTAATTTTTTCTTTAATGCGTTGCGATTCAAGAAGTTGCATAAGTGCATTTTCAGAAATATAGTCGTTGATATCACGATCCTCATATACGTTATCTTCTTTGTAAATATATCCAGAAAAACGTCTTGAGTTAATTAAATGGTCAAAGGAAATTGGTTTTGATGTGTTTTTATCATTAAACGCTAATGCTTTATGCAAGAAATTTCTTGCATTCGGATAAAATACCCAAAACAACTCCACATAATCAGGCTTCATATTTGGATCATTAAACTCTTTCATGTTAGCCTTAGACCGTGGTGTAATCACAATTGGAGCTATTGCGATAGGTCGGTAACGCAAATCTGATTGTCTTTTATCAAAATACCAAACACCTTTCAATCTGTATTTTACAACGTCAGAATAGCTGAAGATTTCTTCTGAGTATTCTTCTTCTGACAACAAATTGTTGTCAAAAATAAGTTCCTCCATTTTTGATTCGTATTCGTTGTAATCGTCGTCATTTAATAGAGACTCGTCCATATTGGCATATTCGCCAACATCGACCCCTTTTTGTTTTAAAAAATCTTCCTTATTTCCTGCTTCGTTTATAATTCGCTCCAATCCTATATTTTCGTCAGTACCAGCACGAATGACTCTATATTTTCTTTTCTTTTCAAGATCTTCTATTGAAAGTACATCCTTTAAGTTGTCTTTTTTGTAGACTGGATAATCGCCCTCAATAGCAGACTTTAAAAGAAAATGAATAAGAGGTCTTCTTTCTTTACCAACTACCAAAGTGTCAATTGGGTAATACATAGGGAAATTGACACGCTCATCGAGGTTAATTTCCTCCCAAATAGTTTTTGAAAATAATACGTCTTTGTCGCTGATAAATCCATATGCCAATGGTTCTTCGTCAGAATCAACCTCATCGTATGCAGAGGTGACACCAATCTCGTCAGGAGATTTTGCATTCAAAATATTAGCCTGACTAAAACCAATGAATGGTAAAACGAATAAGAACAGGGGTAAACGATTCATAATTTTAATTTGTTAATTTTACTGTAATAGCAGCTGCAGGTGGAATCTCTACTCCACTTACACCTTTTACTCTTACTTTTATATTGTCAATAATCACCAAAGAACGCCTTGGTGCATTATTGATTAATGCTTTTGCAGCTGGATTCAATCGATTCCCTGAAACGGTAACTGTTTCTCCTAATACAGTCAAATCAAACGCAGAAACTGTTGGATTCAAATCGTATACGAAATCTCCAAAATCCGCCAAGACACGAGAAGTTGTTACATCACGTTTGTTGAGTTTAATTGAACCACTCTTTCCGGCTATTTTACCAACTGGATTAGGAATATTTTTAATTCTAAATGATTTTTTTGAATTTACTTTTGTACCATCATCTAAAGTTGCCACAACAGATACAATCAAATTTTGACTACCTGATGGTGGATTAATAATGTATTTTCCTTGACCACTTGCGGTTCTTAGTCCTGGAGCGGAAACTTTCACATTGCTATCAGGTACTCCTGCAAATGAAATCGTCATAGGATTTTCTAGCCCTCTATACAACACATTCATCTTATCTGCAGCGACTGATGCTTCTTTTGGTCGTGGCACAACAACATAGTTTCCAACAATAGGGATTTCAAGAGGCTTACCGTCTTCTAAGAACGTAAATTGACCTTTAATTTTCTTTTCTCCAATATTTCCAACATTAAAATCTAGTGTTGCTGCACCAGTAGAATCTATGGCTTTGGCCACATTAATTTCTTGCCCTTGTACCACTAATTTTGTTGGAGTTACATTTGCATATTTTCCAAGAACTACTTTCCCTTGAAATTTTTCACCTGCAAAAAATGCAGATTTCTCAGCCAAAACTATAGCTTGATATTTTTTCAAGGAGACAGCTTCTGTTAGTGTATTTCCTAGAAAGAGGTTAAACATACTAGCTTCTGTAACTTTTACATCATTTTGCATTGCTGTTAGCTTTGTGTAAGAAGCAATCGCTGGAAACCCTTTGTAGTTGTAATCTAACCAGTCAATTTTTTTACCGTCCTTATTAGTTACTTTTTCTGTATTAAATCGTTTTTCGAATCGTTCAACAGCTTTTTTATACTTCACGTCAGTTCCAAGAACTTCTTTAATATCAGACTTGTATTTTTCAATACTTGCTAGAACTGCATCTCCTGCTTTTGTCAAACGATCGCCAGTAAACCACATTTCATCAAGAATATCAGTTTTGTCCATGGCCTCAAAAGGCAATTTTCCTGTTTCTGGGTCAATTGTGTATTGTCCATTTTTCAAAAGGTCTACCTTAATAGTTTCAATGTAATTATAAAAATCATCAGAAATTACATTAATTTGCTGGGCTTTATTTGCAGCTACCGCAAATTCTTCTGGCTTTTCGTCGCCTTTCGTAATTAAATCATTAAGTAATGCTTCATTTGTTTCTGATGTAGTCACATTAGACTCAGCAAATTTTGCTTCCATTAGTCCGAAAGCTGAAAGCACCTCTTTTGACATATTCATGGCCATCATTGCGATGAAAACCAAATACATCAAATTTATCATTTTCTGCCTTGCAGATACTTTTCCTCCTGCCATAATAATTAGTTTTTTTGGTTATATATATATAGTTTCAATAAGAACTAATTATTTGTTATTCATCGCAGTAAGCATACCTCCATATACTCCATTTAAAGAAGATAGATTAGACGCCAAAGATTCCATTTGTTCTTTTAATTTAAGAGCGTTTTCAATAGATTCTGCATTAATTTCAGATTGTCTATTTGCACTTTCTAATTGAGCTGAATATAAATCATTTAATGATTCCATTTGAGCAGTAGCCTTGGCCATTTGCTCATTATAGCTTTTTGAAGCCCCAACTGAACCATCCATAGAGGCTGCAGTGGCATTCAAATTTTGAATACTATCACCTAAACTTTTTACAAGAGCACCATCAATTTTAGCTTCCTTAAGTAATGAATCTAGTTTTTTGGTAAGCACACCCTCTGGCGTTGCTTCTTTTTCTTTTTTAACTTTTGCTGATCCACCTGTCAATTCTGGATACACGAGAGACCAGTCTAGATCTCCTTTTTGACGTTCAAAAGCAGAATATGTAAATACTAAGGCTTCAACAATCATCCCAATTGTTAAGATTTCAGAACCATAAGGCCAATGTTGAATTTTAAAGAGAGCGCCTACAATTACAATTGCTGCACCAAGTCCATAGACCATATTTGTGATAGTGATTTTACCTTCTTTTGCCATGATATTAAATTTTAAGTATAGTGTTAATTTTTTAGTTTAATTTTTAATTTGTTGCTGCGTTTGCAGTAGCATCTGTCCCAAGATAATCTTGGACTGTACGGAAGCCTATAAAACTTCGTGCAGAATCAGCATGTTCGTAGTCTCTTGAGCTAACCTGAAGAAAATAAGCAACATCTTTCCAAGAGCCTCCACGAACAACTTTTCTTGGATTTTCTTTATCATTTACATTGGGGTTAAATGATGCTGAATATTCATATGATGATGCATCATACGAGGAGTTTACCCACTCTGAGACATTACCTGCCATATTGTATAAATTGTAATCGTTGGGTTCATAAGCATCTGCTTCTACTGTATAAAGTGCCTGATCTGCTGCATAGTTTCCTCTGAGTGGTTTGAAATTTGCTAAGAAACAGCCTCTATCATTTTTTGCATAAGGACCACCCCATGGAAATGCTGCACCATCTAAACCTCCTCGAGCAGCATATTCCCACTCGGCTTCAGAAGGCAATCGAAACATATTTATGTTTTGTTTTCCTTTGGATTTTTGATAGCTATTTTTGTTTAGTGTTCGCCACTGACAAAAAGCTTGTGCTTGCTCAAATGTAATCCCAACTACTGGATAATCGCCATAAGCTTCGTGCCAAAAGTAATCGTTGTGCATCGGAACGTTGTAGGCATATTCAAAATCACGAATCCAAACCGTTGTGTCTGGATAAACCTTTACTGGATATTTTTCAATGAAGTCGCTACGTTTTAATTCTCTATATTTTGCAGCTTCTTCAATGTCCATATAAGTATATTCAAATACAAATTGTTCTACATCCCATGTACGCTTCCCGTTATACCACTCATCTGGTGGAAGGTACATTCCATCCATAACTTCTGCATATAACTCATCTGGATAATCTTCAGTATCAAAAATAAGATCTACATCTCTATTGATTTGTCGTTGTTCATCACCATAGGTATCTAACATATAACGTTGGTATGGAGTCAACTCTTCTTCATCTCCAGAATCAAGATATGAAAATTGACCAATACCTTCATCTTCCGCCGTTTTTCCTTCTAAATCGGCCATTTCTGCAAGTTTTTCTCTCAGAATTGAATCTCTAACCCAATGTACAAATTGACGATATTCACTATTTGTAATTTCTGTTTCGTCCATGTAAAATGAACGTACAGTAACTGTTTTGGTTGGAGCGTCTTGTAAATCAACAACATCATCATCTGCTTTACCCATCACAAATGCACCGCCTGGAATTAAACTCATTCCATAAGGTTTCTCCGGATGCCATCTTTTGCCTTTAACACCAACAAGTTCTCCTTTATCGCGAGAACCACAACTGCTGAAAATGGCAAATGCTAAGGTTAAAAATATGATCTTCTTCATAAGTATTTAATTTGGGGGGTAGCCCCTAATATTTTAAAGTTCGTAAACTTATTTATATATTTTCAGAATTACAACTTTTTTTTACTTTTATAATCCTAATGAAAACATAAAGTATTAATTTTTTTTGCATGCTTTGTACCAGCGTTCGGGAATTATACCCTTTGTTGCTTGCTCGTAATCTTCGTGCATACATGCTAATAACGAATACTTTTTTTGTTTAGTATCTGTAAATGCTAAAAATGGTGTCTCAATCCACCAACGGCCAGTTTTTAAACTTTTATAAAATACCAACTCTTGACCCTCAACTAATACAGTGTATTTGTTAAAATCATCTGTATTTTGAAATTGATCATCTTTCTGTCGACAACAATATCCTTCTATAAAATACCAAATCATTTGTGCTATAAGCATTGATGTAGCTTCATCATCAGGCGAAGGGTTATATTCGTAAATACCAAATGATGACACTCTGTTACTTATTCCTGCGTAACGTGCTATGGCGCATATTTCCTTACCATCAAAACCATTTGGAGAGTATTTTTGTTTGACACTTACATCAGAAGATTTAACAGATTTTAAATCAACCGTTACCAAATCGGCATCCCGAAGTGCAGGTTCTACAGTTTTTATGTTCTTATTTATATTACCTAAACGATAGTATTCAAAATATAATTTTTCCATTAAGTCTATCTCCTCTTGGGCGTTGAAATAGGTTTGGTATCCTAATGTGGTATAATTGAATAAATTATAGGGCTTTTCTAAAATAACTTTTCCTATATAGCTTGAGTTTGTAATGGGCTTTGATGAATCGCCTAAATCAAAACTTTTGTCAATATTTACAATATTAATCATTGGTCTTATCGTATCATAAGCACGGTAATTTGCATAAGTAAGGTCTTGACTTCCGCCAATAATTATTGGAATAATTTTTTGCTCAAGCAAGGATTTTATAAGTTGACTTACAGCAAAATAAGTGTCATCTACTGTTGCACCATTTTTTAAATCTCCCAAATCTGCAATGTTTGCGCTCCAATTTCCTGGAAACAAAGAATATAGTGATTTTCGGACTTCGTCTAGGCGAAATGTTTCTCCAATATCGTCAGTAGCATTTCTGGTTTCGAGGACACCAAAAATTGCAATATTTACATCCTCTAAGTCTGGCATTCTCTGAGAGGTGTGGATTTTTAACTTTCGTCCAAGCGACTGAAAATGAGACAATTCGATGGACTCGAAAAGGCGATTAGAAACTGGAGAAAGCAAACTAAAATCCATTGACTATTTCTTTTTTTTTCTACTTTTTGATGCTTTTTTGGGGTTGTGTTTTTCTAATAACACTTTAACTTCCTCCAGAGTAAGTTTAGATGCATCAACCGTTTTGGGAAGTTCAATTTTAGTTTTTCCTTTTATTATGTTATGTCGGCCCCACCGCGCTTTTTCAACACGAATACCTTCATCTTCCCAGTCGTGGACAATTTTGTCAATTTCTTTCTGAATCTTATCTTTTATCAAAGTCTCTATATCATCTGAAGAAAGATTATCCCAATCGTATTTTTTGTTGACATTGATGAACATATTATTCCACTTGATAAAAGGACCAAACCGCCCCTTTCCTTTTTGAACTGGGAGTCCTTCGTATTCGTAAATTGGTGCATCAGCCTTTTCCTTATCCTTAATGAGTTCTATGGCTTCATCCATTTCAACGCTCAGAGGATCCACACCCTTTGGTAGAGAAATGAATTTCTTACCAAACTTGACATAAGGTCCAAACCTACCATTATTGACTAAAACATCTTCTCCTTCATAAACACCCAGGTCTTTTGGCAGTTTGAACAAATCTAATGCCTGCTCAAAAGTAATTGAGCTCAACTGCAATGTTGGGGGAACACTAGCAAAAACTTGCTTTTCTTCCTCATCTACAGTTCCAATTTGTGCCATAGGTCCAAATTTTCCTAAGCGCACACTAAGCTGTCTACCTGAAGCGGGATCTGTTCCAAGTATTCGTTCTCCAGATTCTCTGTTGGCATTTTCTCGAACATCCTCGACTTGAGAATGAAAATCACCATAAAAAGATTTCATCATTTTGGTCCAATCGGCATTTCCAGTGGCTATTGCATCAAAATCCGCCTCCACTTTTGCAGTGAAGTTATAATCTAAAATTGCCTCAAAATGATTGACCAAAAAGTCTGTAACAATCATTCCTATGTCAGTTGGAACGAGCTTTCCTTTGTCTGAACCAAAATTCTCGGATAGCGTTTTTTCTTCTAAAACATTGTCTTTGAGTGTCAACAAACGATACTGTCGTTCTTTGCCGTCGACGGTTCCTTTTTCTACATAATTTCTATTTTGAATTGTTGAAATTGTAGGGGCATATGTCGATGGACGACCTATACCTAGTTCTTCTAATTTTTTAACTAATGAGGCTTCAGTAAATCTATACGGTGGACGAGAAAAACGCTCCGTTGCAACTATATAATTATTGGTCACAGCTTCATTTACTGCCATCGCAGGCAGCATTCCTTCTTGCTCAGTATTTTCATCGTCTGTCCCTTCAAGGTAGACTTTTAAAAATCCATCAAATTTAATAACTTCACCGTTTGCTGTAAATTGTTTGTCGTGATTTGGAGTTACAATTTTAACATTAGTACGCTCCAATTGGGCATCACTCATTTGTGAAGCAATAGCACGCTTCCAAATAAGCTCATACAATCGTGCTTGATCACGTTCTAGGTTAACTGAATGCGTCGAAAAATTTGTTGGCCTAATGGCCTCATGGGCTTCTTGCGCGCCTTTAGATTTACCTTTAAAATTTCGTGTTTTACTATAATTTTCACCAAATGCAGATACAATTTCTTTGGCGGCTGCATTTCGGGCTTCTTGAGACAAATTTACACTATCTGTTCTCATGTAAGTAATCAATCCTGCTTCGTATAAACGTTGCGCCATATTCATGGTTTTGCTTACAGAAAAATATAATTTTCTTGCAGCTTCTTGCTGGAGTGTTGATGTTGTAAATGGTGGTGCCGGTGATTTTTTTGCCGGTTTTTTGTCTAATGCATCAACGGAAAATGATGCATTTTTGTTGCGATTCAAAAACGCATTTGCTTCTTCTTGAGTGTCAAATGGCTTTGGCAATTTGGCTTTAAAAACTTGCCCTTTAGAGGTCGTAAATGCCGCATCAACTTTGAATGATGCTTTGGGCTGAAATGATTGAATTTCACGCTCACGCTCAACGATTAATCGAACAGAAACAGATTGTACTCTTCCAGCAGAAAGTCCTCCTTTAACCTTGCGCCAAAGTACAGGTGAAAGTTCGTAACCTACAATTCGGTCTAAAACTCTTCTTGCTTGTTGAGCGTCTACTAAATCATAATCTATACTTCTTGGATTTTGAACTGCTTTTTCTATAGCAGATTTTGTAATTTCATGAAAAACAATACGTTTTGTTTTGGATTTATCGAGCTTTAGAGTCTCGGCCAAATGCCATGCAATAGCTTCTCCTTCTCTGTCTTCATCACTTGCAAGCCATACAACTTCTGCTTTTTTTGCTAAATCTTTTAGTTTTTTAACAACTGGTTTTTTGTCTTTTGAAACTTCATATTTTGGTTTAAAATCTCCGTCAACATCTATCCCTAGTTCTTTGGAAGGAAGATCGGCAATGTGTCCAAAGCTGGATTCAACTTTGAAATCTTTACCTAGAAATTTTTCTATTGTTTTTGCCTTTGCAGGCGACTCGACAATTACAAGATTTTTGGCCATAAATTAATTTATTGAAGGAACAAATGTAGTCGAATTTTTCAATTTTGTTTTTTAATTTTTTCCCAAAATTCGTTTTTTATTAAAAAAAACACTTTAGTAAAGTTTAAAAATATCCAATCTAACTATATGTAAATCAATGATTTATAATTGATTCTCTAGACTCTCAAAAGAAATAATTTTTTTGTACAAAACATAAATTGGCATTTGCAAAAAGCAACTAAAAAACAACGCTCCTAGTCCACAAGTTAACATAATTAGGACATATAAACTGATAATATTGAGGAATGTAATTGCAAAGGTGATTCCCCATTTTTTGTGCCCTAGTGCAAATGAGCTTTTTAGAACATCTAAAATGGATAGTTCTGAGTTAAATACATAAAATGGTGTGACAAACATGAGCGGAATCATGACATAAAAAATTGGAAACACACACATAAGAACAGCCAAAATTGCAACTCCAAAGTTGGCCAAAACCAACAGAAGTGATTTTGTGAATTTTCCATCTCTAAAAAAATAAAAAAAATCTGAAAATAAAAAACCTTGTCCCATATCCATTTTTGCTATAATCCTAAAAAAACCAAAGGATATTAGCGATGATATGATTCCAACAACAATGGTTACCAAATAATATATAACGAGAACCGAGCCATGTTGTTGGGTCATGGCGTCATCGAACAATATACTTTGAATATTGTACTGAGAATTAGAATCAATTCCTGAGTCTTGAAACATACTAAAATTCAAAAACATAAGCGGTAAACTTAGCCCAATTGACAACAACTGAAGAATAAATCCTTGTAGCCAAACTTTTTTAAATACTAGAACAGATTCATTAAACAAATCACCAAAATCAATTTTTGGTGCTTCAGCAACTTTTTTTGAAATACAATTTAGTGATGACATTGGTTTGGTTTTATATTATCAAATTAAAACTAAATTTATATTAAAAGAGCAATAGAAAACATGACACTTTGTCATAAAAAAGAAAAATATTGTATCTTTGCACACTTATTGTTCCAGATAGAGACAAATATAGATATGGAAAAAGTTATTGACGAAAACAAACAAGGTGCATCGCTAGAATTGGCTTCAGTACAAGGGAATAGCAAAAAGTTATTCATCGAAAGCTACGGCTGTCAAATGAATTTTAGCGATAGTGAGATTGTAGCTTCAATCCTTCAAAAAGAGGGATTCAATACCACATCTCGACTTGAAGATGCTGATTTGGTATTGGTCAATACTTGCTCAATAAGAGATAAAGCGGAACAAACCGTTAGGAAACGTCTAGAAAAATATAATGCTGTTAAACGTCAAAATCCAAAAATGAAAGTTGGAGTTCTTGGGTGTATGGCAGAACGTTTGAAGAGTAAATTTTTAGAAGAAGAAAAAATAGTTGACCTCGTGGTTGGTCCAGATGCCTACAAAGACTTACCAAACCTCATTGCAGAAGTAGAAGAAGGTCGAAATGCAGTAAATGTCATCTTATCCAAAGAAGAAACATACGGCGATATTGCTCCAGTTCGATTGAATTCCAATGGTGTTTCTGCGCTTGTATCTATCACTAGGGGTTGCGACAATATGTGTACATTTTGCGTCGTCCCATTTACAAGAGGCCGTGAACGAAGTAGAGACCCAAAAAGTATTATTGATGAAATCAATGATTTAGCTCAAAGAGGGTTCAAAGAAGTTACTTTGCTTGGCCAAAATGTCGATAGTTTTCTGTGGTATGGAGGCGGAATGAAAAAAGACTTTGCTAAAGCTTCGGATTTGCAAAAAGCTACGGCTGTTGATTTTGCAGCTCTACTAGAACTTTGCGCTAAAGCTCAACCGAAAATGCGTTTTCGCTTTTCGACTTCAAATCCACAAGATATGTCTTTGGATGTCATTAAAACAATGGCTAAATACGATAATATTTGCAACTATATTCACTTGCCAGTTCAGAGTGGCAGTAATACCATACTGAAAGCGATGAATCGCCAGCACACTCGCGAAGAATATTTTGAGTTGATTGATAATATCAAAACACTATTACCAGACTGTACAATTTCTCATGACATCATCTGTGGCTTTCCAACAGAAACAGAAGAGGACCATAAAGACACATTAAGTCTTATGGAATATGTAAAGTATAGTTTTGGTTACATGTTTTCCTATTCTGAGCGCCCAGGCACACTAGCTGAACGCAAAATGGAGGATAATGTTCCTGAAGAAATCAAGAAAAGACGTCTTAGTGAAGTTGTAGAACTGCAACAAAAACACAGCTTGTATAGAAGTCAAGAATTTTTAAATCAAGTAACAGAAGTTCTTATTGAGAAAACATCCAAAAAATCTGACGCTGAGTGGTCGGGTAGAAATCCACAAAACACAACGGTTGTTTTTCCAAAAGAAAACTACAAAGTAGGTGATTTTGTTATGGTAAAAATTGAAGATTGTACCAGTGCTACCCTGAAAGGAAAAGCTATTGGATATTCAAAAAACATGTAACATATGGAAACTGTTCAATCTATAAAACAACGCTTTGGGATTATCGGAAACGACAAAGGTCTTAATCGCGCTATTGAAAAAGCAATTCAAGTAGCGCCAACAGATATTTCTGTATTGGTTACTGGTGAAAGTGGTGTTGGAAAAGAAGTTGTGCCAAAAATAATACATCAACTTTCGCATAGAAAACATGGAAAATATATTGCTGTAAACTGTGGTGCAATTCCAGAAGGCACCATTGATAGTGAGCTTTTTGGACACGAAAAAGGAGCGTTTACAGGAGCTACACAAACACGGTCGGGATATTTTGAAGTCGCCGATGGGGGTACTATTTTCTTAGATGAAGTTGGCGAACTTCCTCTTACCACACAAGTCCGCTTATTGCGAGTGCTAGAAAATGGAGAATTTATAAAAGTTGGATCGAGTAAGGTTCAAAAAACAGATGTCCGTATTGTAGCAGCAACAAATGTCAATATGTTTGAAGCCATCGAAAAAGAAAAATTTCGTGAGGATTTGTATTACCGACTGAGTACCATAGAAATTCCTATTCCTGCGCTACGCAAAAGAAAAGATGACATCCATTTGTTATTTAGAAAATTTTCGAGCGATTTCGCATTGAAGTATAAAATGCCAACTATTCGTTTAGACGATAATGCTGTTCAATTGCTTCAAAACTATCGTTGGTCGGGAAATATTAGGCAATTACGAAATGTTGCCGAACAAATTTCCGTTCTAGAATCCTCAAGAATGATTGATGCTAACACTCTAAAAACTTACCTTCCAAATTTTGGAAATCAACTTCCAGCAGTCATCAAAAAAGAAAAAAACGAAGGAGATTTTAGCACAG
Organism: Flavobacteriaceae bacterium; assembly: GCA_965662485.1. Lineage (GTDB taxonomy): Bacteria > Bacteroidota > Bacteroidia > Flavobacteriales > Flavobacteriaceae > UBA3537. The sequence goes on from CBFIIL010000002.1 coordinate 15,491, forward strand.
AACGCGAAATTTTGTACAAAGTTCTTTTTGATATGAAAAGTGATTTGAATGATCTCAAAAAACTGACAATGGAATTGATGCAAAACGATGATTACAAGGACGTTCAAGAAAAAAACGAACATTTAATTCAAAAAATATACAGCGATCAATCACCCAGCAATACTTCTCAAAAAGAAGAAGTTTTGGCGCTATCAGGACATAGAACCAATGAACCTGCAATTGAAATTGTTGATTCAAAAGAAAAATTTGATTTTATTGAAGATGTTGAGGAAGAGGAAGAAACACTATCTTTACATGACAAAGAAATAGAATTGATAAAAAAATCTCTAGAGCGGCACAATGGCAAACGAAAACTTGCCGCAGACGAACTTGGAATTTCGGAACGTACACTGTATAGAAAAATAAAGCAATATGACTTATAAAATGCTACGCACAGTTTTTTTGTTTGGAGTTTTCGCTACATGCGTTGGTTGTGGCGCATATTCATTTACAGGAATTTCAATAGATAGCAACACCAAAACATTTCAAGTCAATTATTTTCAAAATACAGCCAACTTAATTGAACCTGGAATTGAACGCGATTTTACGCTAGCACTTCAAGATATAATATTGAATCAAACCAATTTAGACCTTGTAAAATCTAATGGCGACATTATTTATGAAGGTGAAATTGTAGAATATAGAATTGCTCCAACAACAGCAACCGCCAACAATACGGCAGCTCAGAACAGGTTGACAATTTCGGTAAATGTTCGTTTTATCAATACAAATGATGAAGAAGCTGATTTTGAAAAACGATTTTCATTTTTTTATGATTATTCAGGAAGCGCACAACTTGTTGGGTCCCAAAAAACAACAGCCATTACTGAAATTTACGAACGTTTAACACAAGACATCATAAATGCTTCACTAGCTAATTGGTAATAATGAATACATTGAACTTTACAAAATTATTGCGTTCGCCTTCAAAATTGAAGAAAAAACATCTGGCTTCAATTGAATCACTGATTAAGGAATTTCCGTATTTTCAATCCGCACACGCATTACATCTAAAAAGTTTAAAATCTATTGATAGTTATAAATACAACAAAGCATTAAAAACCACTGCGGCCTATACCACAGATCGTAGTATTTTGTTCGACTTTATTACATCTGAAGCATTTCTTCAAAATATTATTTCTGAACAAATAAAAAATAATCACGAAGGTCTAAAAACACTTGAAGTAACTGACTATCAAGATATTTCAAATCATTCTAAAAGAGAAGAGTCACTGCTTAAAATGGGGATTGATTCTACAGATGAAATTAATGAAGGTGATGACTCAAACCCTAAAGCTGCTGAGATATTAAATCTTGGAGCACCATTAGAATTTAATAAAAATGACACACTTTCTTTTGTACAATGGCTACAATTGACAAAAGCAAAACCAATTGATCGATCGAAAAACAAGAAAGAAACTTCTTCAAAACAATCAAAAAACTTTGATTTGATTGATGCTTTTATCTCAAAAAATCCTAAAATAAAGCCTGTAGAAAAAGAAGGAATTATTGAGAACATTGCCGAGCAAAGAACAGAAGAACCAGAACAATTGATGACCGAGACTCTTGCACGAATTTATGTAGAACAAAAAAACTACGAAAGAGCCATTCAATCCTACACTATTTTAAGTTTGAAATATCCAGAAAAAAGTGGTTTATTTGCAGTCCAAATCAAAGCAATACAGCAATTACAAGAAAAAAATAAAAACTCATGAGTACGTTTTCAATATTTTTGGTATTAATAGTCATCGTCGCATTTTTATTAGTCGTAGTGATTATGGTACAAAACCCAAAGGGTGGAGGTCTATCTTCATCATTTGGCGGTGGCGGTGGCCAGCAACTCGGTGGTGTCAAAAAAACAACAGATTTTTTGGACAAGAGTACTTGGGCTCTTGCAACTCTGCTTTTGGCACTGATTTTACTTTCAAATGTTGCAATAGGTAGTGGATCTAGTAGCAATCAAGAATCAAAGGCATTAGATTCAGAAAGTACAACAGTACCAGCTGCTGAAACTCCAGCAGAAAATATCCCTTTGGATGAAGAGTCTAGTGAGGACACAGAATAAAATCTGAAGAAAAAATATTTAAAAATGTCAACACTTAGTTGGCATTTTTTGTTACTGAAAGTTTGTCAGTCTTATTTCTAATGGCATAATTTTGGTAAATATTAATTCAAATATTAAAAAACAATCATATGGCTTTAAAAATTAAACCTTTAGCAGATCGAGTTCTAGTGGAACCAATGGCTGCTGAGACCAAAACCGCTTCCGGAATTATCATCCCCGATAACGCCAAAGAGAAGCCACAAAAAGGAAAAGTTGTTGCCGTAGGAAGTGGCACAAAAGACGAAAAAATGACCGTAAGTGTTGGTGATACTGTATTGTATGGAAAATATGCTGGTACAGAGCTAAAACTTGAAAGTCAAGATTATTTAATCATGCGAGAGAGTGATATTCTCGCTATTGTTTAATTCATAAAAAACCAAAAAAAATGGCAAAAGATATACAATTTGATGTAGATGCACGTGATGGCCTAAAAAGAGGTGTTGACGCATTAGCAAATGCAGTAAAAGTAACACTTGGACCAAAAGGTCGAAATGTGATTATCAGTAAAAGTTTTGGAGCACCTCAGGTAACCAAAGATGGTGTTTCTGTTGCAAAAGAAGTAGAATTAGAAGATGCCCTTGAAAATATGGGGGCTCAAATGGTAAAGGAAGTTGCCTCAAAAACCAATGATTTGGCTGGTGATGGTACAACAACAGCAACAGTTTTGGCGCAAGCTATTGTGAAAGAAGGGTTAAAAAATGTGGCTGCTGGTGCAAATCCAATGGATTTGAAGCGAGGTATTGACAAAGCCGTTGAAATCATTGTTGCAGACTTGGAAAAACAAGCCAAAAAAGTTGGAAACTCTTCAGAAAAAATCATGCAGATTGCATCAATTTCTGCAAACAATGATAAAACCATTGGTGAACTTATTTCAAAAGCTTTTGGTAAAGTTGGAAAAGAAGGGGTTATCACTGTTGAGGAAGCCAAAGGAACAGATACATATGTAGATGTTGTTGAAGGTATGCAATTTGATCGTGGCTATCTTAGCCCCTATTTTGTTACAGATTCTGATAAAATGATTGCCGATTTGGAAAATCCATATATTTTATTATTTGATAAAAAAATTTCCAATCTTCAAGAAATACTTCCTATACTTGAGCCTGTTGCACAATCTGGTCGCCCATTGCTAATTATTGCTGAAGACGTAGAAGGACAAGCACTTGCCACTCTTGTGGTAAATAAATTAAGAGGAGGGCTAAAAATTGCTGCTGTAAAAGCTCCAGGTTTTGGCGACAGACGTAAAGCAATGCTAGAAGATATTGCTATTCTTACAGGCGGAACTGTAATTTCTGAAGAACGTGGTTTTTCTCTTGAAAATGCAGATTTAGATATGCTTGGAACTGCTGAAACAGTAACTATAGACAAAGACAATACAACGATTGTTAATGGTACAGGAAAAGCAGCTGACATCAAAGCACGAGTGAACCAAATTAAAAGCCAGATAGAAAGCACTACAAGTGATTACGACAGAGAAAAGCTTCAAGAACGTTTGGCTAAATTAGCAGGAGGTGTTGCTGTACTTTACGTTGGTGCTGCCAGTGAAGTTGAGATGAAAGAAAAGAAAGACCGTGTAGACGATGCACTCCATGCGACTCGCGCTGCAGTTGAAGAGGGTATTGTTGCTGGTGGTGGTGTAGCACTTGTTCGTGCTCAAAAAACATTAGAAAAAATCAGCGACGTTAATCTTGATGAAGTTACTGGAATTCAAATTGTTTCGAGAGCTATAGAAGCGCCATTGCGTACTATTGTAGATAACGCTGGTGGCGAAGGTAGTGTAGTCATCAACAAAGTCCTTGAAGGAAAGGGCGATTTTGGTTATGATGCCAAAAGTGATGTCTATATTGATATGCTAAAGGCAGGAATTATTGATCCAAAAAAAGTAACTCGTGTTGCTTTAGAAAATGCAGCATCTGTTGCGGGTATGATTCTTACTACTGAATGTGCTCTTGTAGATATTAAAGAAGATGCACCTGCAATGCCGCCAATGGGCGGTGGCGGAATGCCAGGAATGATGTAAAACATCACATACAACAATAAAAAAAGCGCTTTTTCTTAAAGCGCTTTTTTATGTTTAAAATCTATTATTTGGATTCGTGATCTTCTCGAATTTCTTCATCTCTATATTTACAACACGGATGTAGTCCATCGTATGCCTTATCTGTGGCTTTTAGTGTCTTTGTATCATGGCCAACAGATGCTATTTTTGAATTAATGGTCTCTAAATTAACTTTTCGTTCGTCATATATGAGACTCAAATTGTGAGTTTCAACATTCCAAACAGCCGATTTTACTCCTTTAGTCTTTAGACAGGCTTTTTCTATTCTATTTTTACACATCATACAAACACCATCAACTTCAATAGTGGCTTTTGCATTTTTGTTTTGAGCATAACCTATTGATGATATCATCAACAATAAAATCGTAAATTTTGTAAGTTTCATAATATATTGTTTTAGTTTAATTTAAATCGTATTCCAGCATAATACATACTACCAAAAATTGGACCATAGATAAAAGTACTGTCAAAGTTTGCGCCAAATGGATTGTTAGCACTCAAAATCGGATTATCCTGTCTTACATTTGTAATATTTTCTCCTCCAAGATACATTTCAAACTGATTAGAAAGCACTTTTGTAAGCTGAGCATTCAGTGTTGAAAATGTTGGGGAATGGGAATTCAAACGAAATACCTCTGGACTTTGTAAGGTTGACGAAAAACGCTGCTTTCCTATCCAATTACAGGTTACATCAAATTTCCAAAACCCTCCTTTTGTTGAAGGCTTTGTTTCGTAGGATGCATTAGCAAATAAACGGTGATTTGGTATCAATGGTTTTTCCAACATTCCACTTTTATATTGTGTTTTAACATCATAATATTTATAGGCCAATTTGAGATCCAATCGCTCTAATGGCGTGTAGCTAAACTCCACTTGAAAGCTATTTGCAAAACTTTCGCCGTCAAGATTATAAAAATTAATTTCTGTAGGGGTTTCATAATCTACAACCACTTGATTTTGAAAATCTGTTCTATAAAAATCAATATTTATATCTGCTTTTCGGTTAAATATCTGAAAGCCTTGCAAAAATGAAATCCCATAATTCCATGCAATTTCAGGATTTAGTCCATAGATATTACCCCCAGAATTTTGAATATTTATAATTCGCGATGAGGCAAACAAACGTTGGTTTTCTGCAAAAATACTGGCTGCTCGCTTACCACGTCCAAATGAAAATCGCAATGCCGATTTTTCCCATGGTGTATAGCGTGCATGAAAACGAGGGGTAACAAAAGTACCTAGTACGTTATGATGATCTACCCGAATACCAGCTGTTAAGTTAATAGCATCTAAATTATCAAAAGTATATTCAAAAAATCCTCCAATAGAGTTTTCTCTTCTTGAATAATCAATTGTGCTCACTCGTTCATCATAGGTGTCATGAGAAAAACCAATCCCAGTTTTTATTTTATGACGAGAATCGCTAATAATCGAATTATAAACCAAGCTGACATACACACTCTTTTGGTTTATGTCATAGGTTCTGTTACCAAAATAAGAATTTTGATTATGCCCGCTGTATGCTGCTTGTAAACCCAAACTTTGATAGGGAATTTCAGGATTGACATACCCAAACTTTCCAGAAAATTCAAGACGTTTAGTATTCACTTCGCTCCCCCAAACAGTATTTCCAAACTTATGAATATTGGAATCGTAATTTATTTGTCCAGATTGCTTTTTATCGTCCAAAAATCGAAAATTAAAAAAACTAATCAGACCTTTTCTGGGATTGGTGTATTGCCAACGGTTCATAACATTAATTTGATTACCAACAGGTAAATCCAAAAATGTATCTCGGTTATTATCAAATTTTTCGCCTCGCTTATCGCCATGAATATATAGTCCTGTACTCCATTTTTCGTTCAATTTTGTGTTGAAATGAGTATTGAGTTCCAAACGACCATTAATTGAGCCATATGCATTTACAAAAAACTTTTTATCTGTTAAAGGTTTAACAAGTTCAGCATTAATTTGACCAGCGATACTTTCAAAACCATTGGTAACGCTTCCAGCACCTTTTGTTACTTGAATACTCTCGACCCAGGTTCCAGGTATAAAGCTAAGGCCATAGGTTTGTGCTGCTCCTCTAATTGATGGCACATTTTCAGTAGTGATTAATATGTAGGGGCTTGTTAGTCCCAACATTTTAATTTGTTTTGTTCCAGAAATAGCATCCGAAAAATTAACATCAATAGATGGATTAGTTTCAAAGCTTTCCGAAAGATTACAACAAGCAGCTTTTAGCAACTCTTTGCTACTGATTGTTGTAATATTTTGCGATGCAATATAAGACGTTGCAGACGCTTTTTTTCGTGTTGTTACCGTTACCTCCTGCAAATCATCGGTGGGCTGCAAAAGAATATGAATAATTGTATTCGGATTTTTTACATCTATTGTTTTTGATTTATAGCCTACGTAGCTGATGATTAATCTTTTGTATGAAGATTCGTAAGGCAATGTAAAATTGCCGTCAATATCAGTGATAGCGCCCACTGATGTGCCGTCCCAAATGACATTGGCTCCAGGTAACGGCAGGTGTTTTCCTTGTGGGGAGGGCTCCATAACCATACCTTTGATTTCGTCTTGTGCAAAAAACAAAGTTGGTATGAAATATAGTATGATGAATAGGATTTTCATTATTATAAATTTAGAATTATTTTAAAAAATTCGGGGATGCACAGTACTGCATAGAACAAACCCCCAAATTGAATTTAGAGGTGGAAAAAACTCTAAATCAAATGAGAAAAACTTGATTGCGCGCTTGCTTGTCGAAAATAAGTGGCGGAGGATTGTAGTTGGAATACAGAAATTCTTTTTCTGTTTCAAAAATATAATCAAGGGGAATTTGAATGGATGGTGTTGCTACAAAAAATGGCAAGGTTGTAAGTTCTGAGACAAAAGCGTTTTGATAATTATCAAATCCTTCGAAAACTATACTGACATTTGAACAACAAGATTGCTCTTTAATCTGCAAAGTATTGTCCTTTGTAACTCCAATAGAGCAACAAGTCTCAACTTTGGATACAACCGAAACATCAACCAAATTAGACCCACAAAAATGTTGTTCTATTTTAAAAGAAAATGAGGCCAGCACCACAGCGAGTGCTATAGTGGTAGATATAACTTTTGAAAACAGAGGATGTTTCATTGTACAAATTTATAAATTTTTACACAACCTAATATTATAACATCCATATTATTAATAAAACTTTAACTCGTGTTTAATCTTTTGATTTAATATTTTTGACAAAATATATTTTATGGAATTACAATCTTTAAAACCAAAAATAACACAACTAATCGAGGACTCTACAGATGTTGATCATACCTTATTAGATATTTGTAAACTCCTAAAATCAGAAGTATCTCATTACGATTGGGTTGGTTTTTATTTTAAAAATGGTAATAAAAACGAACTTAAACTAGGACCGTATGCTGGTGCACCAACAGATCACACCATTATTCCTTTTGGGAAAGGGATTTGTGGACAAGTGGCCGTGAGTAACCAAAATTTTGTAGTGCCAGACGTCAAAGCACAAGACAATTATATTGCCTGTAGCATTACGGTTAAATCTGAAATTGTAATTCCAATTTTTATTGATGGCAAGAATATTGGTCAGATTGATATTGATTCTAACACCTTAGACCCCTTTTCTGTAAAAGATGAAGAATTTCTAGAATTTGTGTGTGCAAAAGTCGCCACATTGCTTTAGATGTTAATAACTCTTGTTTTTGTTTAAAAATTATAGCGTATTTACTTAAAATCAAGATTTTAGTTGGGGTTAATTTTCCTATTTTTGAGGCTTTAAATTTCCACTAAAAATGAGTCAAGACAAAACCATATCTTCAGCATTAATTTCAGTATTTAGTAAAGACGGCTTAGAACCCATCGTAAAAAAATTAAACGCACAAGGCGTAACCATTTATTCTACTGGTGGAACTCAAAAATTCATTAACGATCTTGGTATTGATGTTGTTCCTGTTGAAAACATAACAGACTACCCCTCTATTTTGGGCGGACGCGTAAAAACATTACACCCTAAAATCTTTGGCGGTATTTTGAACCGTCAAAATAATCCCTCTGATGTTGAAGAAATGAACAGCTTCAATATTCCACAAATTGACTTGGTTATTGTTGATCTTTATCCCTTTGAAAAAACTGTAGCATCTGGTGCAAGTCATCAAGATATCATCGAAAAAATTGATATTGGTGGGATTTCATTAATCCGTGCTGCTGCCAAAAACTTTAAAGATGTCTTGTGTGTATCTTCAGTAGACGATTATGCAGAACTTCTAGATTTGATTTCAAAAGACAATGGTTCTATTTCCTACGAAGACCGCCAACGATTTGCTGCAAAATCATTCAATATTTCATCGCATTATGACAGTGCAATTTTTAATTATTTCAACCAAAATAATGAAGAAGTTGTTTTAAAACTAAGCGAACAAAACGGCAGAACACTGCGCTATGGTGAGAACCCTCACCAACAAGGATTTTTCTTTGGAAATTTTGACGAAATGTTTGACAAATTACATGGTAAAGAATTAAGTTACAACAATTTACTTGATGTCGATGCTGCTGTAAATTTAATGAACGAATTCTTGAACGAAGCTCCAACTTTTGCCATTCTAAAACACAACAATGCTTGTGGTTTGGCGCAAAGAGACACACTACATCAAGCTTATGTAGATGCATTGGCAGGCGATCCTGTATCTGCTTTTGGTGGAGTTCTAATATGCAATACTGAAATTGATTTGAAAACCGCCGAAGAAATCCACAAATTATTTTGTGAAGTTGTAATCGCACCGAGTTTTAGTGTGGAAGCTTTAGAACTTTTGAAAGGTAAAAAGAATAGAATTTTACTCATTCAGAAATTAACAGAATTACCCAAAAACTCTGTACGCACATGCCTTAATGGATATTTGGTACAAGACAAAGATGGTATTACAGATTCTGAAGAAATGCTTGAAACGGCTACCACACTTAGCCCTACAGAAAAAGAAATTGAAGACTTACTTTTTGCATCAAAACTCTGTAAACACACAAAATCTAACACAATTGTTTTAGCAAAAAACAAACAATTATGTGCGAGTGGAACAGGTCAAACTAGCCGTGTTGATGCTCTAAATCAGGCGATTCATAAGGCAAACTCTTTTGATTTTGACTTAAACGGTGCCGTAATGGCAAGTGATGCGTTTTTTCCATTCCCAGATTGTGTAGAAATTGCACAAAATGCAGGAATTACGGCAGTAATACAGCCGGGAGGCTCTATAAAAGATCAGCTCAGTATCGATTATTGTAATGAAAATAAGGTGGCAATGGTGTTTACAAAAACACGTCACTTTAAGCATTAAAAAAATGTTTTTTAGAAGATGGACTAAAATTTATTTTTAGTACATTTACACCTAAGCATATTTTTTTTTAGAACACCAACATAATTTTTACTTCCTATGGGATTTTTTGATTTCTTGACTGAGGAAATTGCCATTGATTTGGGTACAGCCAATACACTCATTATTCATAATGACAAAGTAGTTATTGATAGTCCATCAATTGTTGCCAGAGATCGTGTTTCTGGAAAAATCATTGCGGTTGGTAAAGAGGCTAATTTGATGCAAGGAAAGACTCACGAAAACATCAAAACAATTCGACCACTAAAAGATGGTGTAATTGCTGATTTTGATGCGTCTGAGCAGATGATAAGTATGTTCATCAAGAATATTCCTGCATTAAAGAAAAAATTATTTGCTCCATCTTTGAGGATGGTCATTTGTATTCCCTCTGGAATTACAGAAGTTGAAATGCGTGCGGTTAAAGAATCTGCAGAACGTGTAAACGGCAAAGAAGTATACCTCATTCATGAGCCCATGGCAGCAGCCATTGGTATTGGAGTAGATATCATGCAACCCAAAGGGAATATGATTGTAGATATTGGTGGTGGAACGACCGAGATTGCGGTTATAGCACTCGGAGGAATTGTATGTGATAAATCTGTAAAAGTTGCTGGTGATGTATTTACTAATGACATCATTTATTATATGCGCACACAACACAATTTATATGTTGGTGATCGAACTGCAGAGAAAATCAAAATTCAAATTGGTGCTGCTACAGAAGATTTAGAACTTCCCCCCGATGAAATGAATGTTCAAGGTCGAGATTTGCTAACAGGAAAACCAAAACAAGTACAGATTTCGCACCGTGAAATAGCAAAAGCATTGGATAAATCCATTCTTAGAATTGAAGATTCTGTAATGGAAACACTCTCGCAAACACCTCCTGAATTGGCCGCAGATATTTATAACACTGGAATATATCTTGCCGGTGGTGGTTCTATGCTTAGAGGGCTGGACAAACGACTGTCGCAAAAAACAGATCTCCCCGTCTACATTGCCGAAGACCCGCTTAGAGCAGTTGTTCGAGGAACAGGTATTGTTCTAAAAAATATCGTAAAATATAAGAGTGTCTTGATCAAATAGTTATTGAGTCATGCAACAACTCCTAAATTTCTTCTTTAAAAATAGGACAACCGTCTTGTTTTTGATTTTGTTTTTAGTTGCATTTATGATTACCACTCAATCGCATGATTATCATAAAAGTAAATTACTCAATTCATCAAATCAAATTTCTGGAAGTATACACGGCGTATTTTCAAGCATTGGGAATTACTTCAATCTGAAACAAGAAAACACTCTACTTCTAGAAGAAAATAACAGATTGAAATCACAAGTTTTTAATTCAAAAATTGAAATTATTGACGCTTTAGAGTTTGAAAAAAAATTCAAACTTACTCCAGCTCTAGTAAATAAAAATAGCTATCAATATTTAGAAAATTATATCACACTAGACATAGGCGGAGACGATGGCGTTAAGGAAGATTTTGGAGTCATTACTTCCAAAGGGATTGTTGGAATAATAGACCAAACCTCATCTAAATACGCCCGTGTAATTTCTATATTAAACACAAAAAGTAAAATTAACGCTAAACTAAAACAAAGCCATCATTTTGGAACTTTGGGTTGGGATGGTATTAATCACGATATTGTTCAACTCAACGATATTCAAGATTTGGCAGAAATAGCAGTTGGTGATACAATTGTTACCAGTGGATTTTCTTACACTTTTCCAGAAAATATTCCTATTGGCGCAGTAGAATCCTACAAATTGAATGACACCAAAGACTTATATATCATCAATGTTAAATTATTTAATGACATGACTAATTTACACCATGTTCATGTGATAGAAAATTTAGATATTGATGAATTACAAACTTTAAATCCAGCCAATGAATAGCATGTTGTTTTCAAATACAGTACGATTCATTGTGCTCTTTTTACTTCAAGTATTTATCTGTAATCAAATGAATTTTCTTGGGAATGCAAACCCCTATATTTACATTTTATTCATTCTATTGTATCCTGTTAAAAATAATAAAATCAGCTTTATTTTTCTTAGTTTTTGTTTGGGACTAATCGTCGATATTTTTTTAGACTCTGGTGGTGCACACGCAGCAGCAGCTGTATCAATTGCCTATATTCGCCCAATATTTTTAAAATTTTCTTTTGGTTCTGCATATGAATATCAAGCCATTAAGTTTAGTGATTCTGAAATTTTGCAACGTATAGTCTATTTTGCTTTGTTAATTCTAATTCACCACCTTATTTTATTTACACTTGTTATTTTTGATGGCACAAAAATGAATATGATCATTTCACGAGCTTTGAGTTCAGGAGTTTTTACTCTTTTTCTTACACTTTTATTGCATACACTTTTTAGTCAAAAAGAAAAATGAGGAAATTTTTGCTTTTAGGACTTGTGATTTTTACTGGAATTATTTTCGTTGGGAGATTGTTTTATTTACAAGTTTTTCAAGACGAATCTAATAGTCTAGAAAATGACAATGCTGTTCGAAAAATCTATCAACACCCAAAACGAGGTTATATTTATGACCGCAATGGAAAGTTACTTGTCGCCAATCAACCAACCTACGATGTTGTTGTTGTGCCAAGAGAAGTTGAGGCACTTGATACTTTGATGTTTTGTTCATTATTAAATATTGATAAAACCCAATTTTTAAAGTCTTTCAATCGAGCCAAACGCTATTCTCCTAGATTGCCGTCAATATTCCTAGCACATCTTTCCAAAGAAGACTACGCTTTTTTGTCTGAAAAACTTAGAAAATTCAAAGGCTTTTATGTACAAAAAAGAGCTGTAAGAGATTATCAAACTGAAATTGGTGCTAATGTTTTGGGCTACATTGCCGAAGTCAACCCCGATAATATTTCAAAAGATAAATATTATAAATTAGGGGATTTGATTGGAAAACAAGGTGTTGAGAAATCTTATGAAAAAGAATTACGCGGCAAAAAAGGCGTAAAATACATTCAAAAAGACATCTATAACAGAGACATTGGTTCGTTCAAAAATGGGGAATTTGACACACTTCCTACACCTGGAAAAAATATTACAATCACCATAGACGCAACGCTTCAAGAATATGGAGAACAATTGATGCAAAATAAAATGGGTGGTATTGTCGCAATTGAACCATCTTCTGGTGAATTATTAACTCTTGTATCTGCACCATCCTACAAACCTGCACTTTTGGTGGGTAGAGAACGCTCAAAAAATTATACGAAGCTTTACACAGATTCTATTTATAGACCACTTTTTGATAAAGCACTAATCCGAATGCATGTTCCTGGCTCACCTTTTAAAACTTTGGTAGCACTAGCTGCACTTCAAGAAAATGTAATTACAACTCGTGAAACTGTTTTTTGTACTGAGAAATACATTTATGGCAAAAATAGACGTGTAATGAAATGTCATTGCGGAGGTGGATACAGGAATTTATTTTCTGGAATCAGTAATTCGTGTAACTCATATTTTGCTATGGCATTCAGAAAAACCATTGACAAATACAATGACGCCTCAAATGGCATGGACATATGGAGCAATCATATTAAAAGCTTTGGTCTTGGAAACTTTTTGGGGAATGATTTATCTGTAGGAAAAAAAGGTAATATCCCAGATGGAGCATATTACGATGCCTGGTATCCCGATTTCAAATGGGGAGCTACCACAATTTTGTCCAATTCTATTGGACAAGGCGAAATTTTGGTCACACCCATTCAATTAGCAAATATGACTGCCGCAATTGCCAACAAAGGCTTTTACTACACCCCCCATATCATCAAATCTATTGATGGTGAGTCTATTGATAAAAATTTTACCTCTAAAAAAGAAACTTCTATTGACCCTACTCATTTTGATCCTGTCATTGAAGGAATGCACAGCGTTTATACCAAAGGAACAGCAAGCTTTTTGAAAGTTCCAGGAATTGAAATTTGTGGAAAAACTGGAACAGCTGAAAATTTTACAAAAATTGATGGTGTTAAAACTCAACTTACAGACCACTCCATTTTTGTTGCGTTTGCACCAAAAGAAGACCCAAAAATAGCCATTGCTGTACTAGTAGAAAATGGATATTATGGCGCGCGATGGGCTGGACGAATTGCAAGTTTGATGATAGAAAAATATCTAAAAGGTGAAGTGAGTTTAAAATACATGGAACGCCTTGTTTTAAACAAAAGTTTAGAAGATGAATATTTAAAGCCTTATAGTGGAAAACCCTTTAAAATCAATCAAAAATGAACCTAAATAGAGTACATAGTTTTCAGTTGGATTGGATAATTGTTTTGATTTATTTGGCCTTAGTTGTATTTGGCTATTTCAATATTTTATCGGCCTCTACAGACGGTGCTTTCACTTCATATTTTGACCTGTCCGAACCCTATGGAAAGCAATCTGTATTTATTGGTTTATCATTGATTTCAATTGTTCTTATTTTATCAATCGACGCAAAATTTTATGAAAGATTTGCAAGTATTATTTATCTACTGTCCTTAGTTGCACTAGTAGGGCTTTTTGTATTTGGCAAAAAAGTAAATGGCGCTTTATCATGGTATGAAATTGGAGGAGCTACATTGCAACCTAGTGAGTTTGTAAAATTTGCAACAGCATTGGCCGTAGCTAAGTACGTGAGTGACCTTCAAACCAATATCAAAGATAGTATGGATCAGTTTCGTGCTGCGCTTATTGTGGCAGTCCCTGCCATTTTGATTTTACTACAAAATGATGCGGGTAGCACCCTTGTTTTTGCAGGGCTTATATTTGTGTTTTACAGAGAAGGTATTCCACAAAAATACATTTTATTTGGTGCTTCACTATTAATTATAACCATTGCTACCCTAAAATTTTCGGCACTAACCGTCATAAGTATTGTGGTAAGTTTTATTGTAATTTATCAATTGTTTTTTAAGCGAAAAAAGAAAAAAATAACACTATCTGTATTAATACTCATTTTATGTTCTGGACTTAGTTTTGGGACAGAATGGAGCTTTGACAACGTATTACAAAAACATCAAAAAGACCGCATTGAAGTTTGGCTCAGACTTGAAAAAGACCCTGAAAAACTGAAAATCATGAGACGTAATATTTCTTACAATCTCAATCAATCAGAAAAAGCTATTCGTTCTGGTGGCCTTACAGGAAAAGGATATAAAGAAGGCACTCGAACTAAAGGAAAATTTGTTCCAGAACAACACACCGACTATATTTTTAGTACAGTGGCCGAAGAATGGGGGTTTTTGGGAAGTAGTATTGTTATTGTGCTTTTTGTGTTACTGATTGGTAGAATTTTGTTTTTGGCCGAACGGCATAAATCACAATTTAGTAGAGCCTATGGTTATGGTGTAGCCTCTATTATTTTTATGCACTTTTTAATTAATATTGGAATGGTAATGGGGCTTATTCCAACAATAGGTATCCCTTTACCCTTTTTTAGTTATGGAGGATCTGGTCTTCTAGCTTTTACAATTTTGGTATTTATTTTCCTAAAGCTAGACTCAAACCGCCTCAATGTTTGGTAAACATTAGCTTTAAGACTTCTTTAATTCTAGTTTTTCTGCAAAATAGTCACAAAAATCCCTCATTGTTGCTGTCATTTTTTCATCTTGTGTGGCACGCATAAAAGTATCACTCATGGCTGTAAGTGTTTGATGAAAAAACAGCTTCATCTCATCAACAGGCATGTCTTTTGTCCATAAATCGATGCGTAAAGATTCTTGTGCTTTGGCATCCCATACAGAAAGAAAAATAGCCTTGGCATCAGCATTTGAAATTCCACCATCCTGCGCTGTCCAAGATAATTTTTCTGGTATACGATTTTCGTCCAATTCTACGTTCAATTCAATTTTTGAAGTGTGTACTTTAGCCATTATTTTTTTGGTTTATATTTTGCTTTATTAAATAGTGTTTGTGCATTCATTTGAAGCATTTGGAGTAATGATGAAGGATTGTTTTCCATGTATGAACGTACAATTTGCCAGCCAATATATTGTCCTAATGCTCCTGGAGATTCACTATCGAGCTCCAAATTGAAACGTGAGAATGGTGCTGGTGCAATGAAACGCCCAACAAGTTTGGTATCTGTGCTGTACAACAATTCGTTTTCTATAAAATATTGCCATATATAAAACTCATTATCAGTGGCCCATAAGAGCTCATCATTGGTGTAGCCAATTTTTGCATTATCCTCTGCCATCGGCACCCAAAGATCTTTTAGATATAATTTTTTTCCATGGTATATCAATTCTTCCAAAAACGTCTTTTGTCTTGGTTGATTAATGAAACGAGTTGCATAGGCATCAGCAAGATCCATCACAATTTGATCCTTCTTTAAATTTTTTCGAATATAATTGTAAAAACTTTCATAAAACTCATGATTAGAACCCAAATAATTGTCAATACTAATTAAAACTATAGAGTCTGTAACGATAACTTTGTTGCGATAATCTACATCCGAAAAAACTGTTACGACGCGTGGTTTTTTTAATGATGGATTATAATATTTTAGGTGTTTGTAAAACGCTATTAACTCCGCTTCAGTCTCTTGAAAATCATTAAAAACACTATCAACTGACTTTTGAATCAACTTTTGAATAGGGTCTTGTGTGCGTTCCAAAAAAATAGAATCTGGTATTTGTTTAGGAAACAAAAAGGGGTATTGCGTTTTCAAAGTAGGTAAGCTCTCTTTAGTTGATTGCATAAAAACTTGATCGAAACGTTCAACTTTTAAATCCATTGGAACAGCTTCAATTTCTTTTTCTAATTGAGCATTTTTATTACATGAAAAACACATCAATAGGATAAGAAAAACGCCTATTTTTTTTAAATGATTTGTCAAATAATTAATTTGAATCATGGTATAACTCATCTGAAACTATTTAACAAAAATAGTCATTAGTATTCAAATGAAAACAGGAATTTCAGCAAAACACATTATTGAAAAACAAATAAAAATTATGTGTTTTGTATTTGCAAATTTAAAGTCCTATAAATTCTAAGGCTGAGTCTCCAAAAGAATATCCATAGCAACGCCAATAATTAGAAAAATTTTCATTTGAATATTTCCAAACAACTTCCTTGTCTGGAGTAACTTCCCAAACGCCAAAATCACCTTCACAAATCAAGGTATTCCCATTTTGAAGTCTATCGGCACCTGAAATTTTACCATGAAATAAACTTTCATCTGTAAAAGACCAAACAACTTCAGGAGATAAAACATTTTCTGGCTCTAAAGCTAAAATATCTGGCAATTGTAATTCATAAATATGAGATTGTTCGCTATTATTTTCCCCATAATTGCTGTAAACTAAAATATTACCTTCACCTGGCACGCCATTTTCAAGCAGGTTTGGAAAATGATTTCTATGAAAAATTCGCTGTTCTTGAGTATCTCCGTAAGCAAGTGGGTTTCCAAATCGATAAATTAAATCTCCTCCTTTATTATAATTTCCACCAGATGATGTAGAAGCTTGCTCAGTTGTGGTACTATGATCAATAACCCAAATTTCACTAAAAAAATTAACACTCATGTAAATTAAATCATTTGTTTCATCTAAATCAATTCCATTTGCATGCATAAAATCTCCATTGTATTGTAGATTGTAATTTATATCAATTTTGTGTGGATTTTGAATTACTGATCCAAAAGCACTTGCATTGTTATCATGTTCTTGAATGATATGGTCCCAACTTCTCCACTGCCAAACAATTTCGTTAGTTTCTGGGTTAACTTCTATTAGTTTTTCAACATAGATTGGTTGATCAAAATCAACCCCAAAGTTTTGATGAGTATCAACCTCAATCTTTTCCCATACCATAATCATAATATTTCCGTTTTTTAGTAACTCAACATCGTGATGTGCAATTTCAATCTCGTTTGAAACTTCATAGGTCCATTCCAAAATATTATTTTGATCAAAAAGATTAATAACACCTCCATATCCCCCAAAACTAAATGCAGGGTTAATAGACTTAAAAATTCCTAAAGTCTTTCCATTAGGCAGCAACTCAAAGTCATTACCTAAAAAAGCATCAAGACTCCAACTATATTTAATATTTCCTCCTTTGTCAACTAAATAGGGGGTTTTTCCCCCATTTGGACAAATAAGCACTAAATTATTATAAACATTTTCTTGATCATGAACCAAAACATCTTCTGTAAGTTCGTATTCATATGTAAAATTTGGCTCTTGGCTGTTTATATTTTCTTCGTTACAATTAACTAACACAAAAAAACAGATGAACAAAAGTAGTTTATTATACATATTTAAAAATATTATTGGTTTTAGTTTATAACTAGATATAAATATATTGAATTATGTATTTAAATGCTAAAAAATCATATTAAAACTAAACAAAAAACATATTAACTTAATTCTAAATTTTTATTAATCTGATATAAAATGTTTCAAAGATGAATAGAATAGTTTATTTTTGTTAGAAACCAATACATTTCGAGAAAATATGGATACAAACGCAGTCGTGCAGCACATTAGTAATTGGTTGAAAAATTATTCCAACAAAGCTAAAATTGATGGATTTGTAGTAGGTGTTTCAGGGGGAATCGACTCTGCTGTAACTTCGACACTCTGTGCAAAAACAGGACTAAAAGTATTATGTTTGGAAATGCCAATTTATCAGGCAGATAGTCATGTAAGTCGTGCTCAAGAACATATTCGTTTTTTACAAAAAAACTATTCCAATGTAAGCTCAAAATGTGTTAATCTAACCCCTGTATTCGAGTCTTTAAAATCTGAAATAGACGCTACAAAGGATCAAAAAATTGTAGATATGGCTCTGGCCAATACACGCGCTCGCTTGCGGATGACTACGCTATATTATTATGCAGGTTTATATGGTTTTATTGTGGCAGGAACAGGAAATAAAGTAGAAGATTTTGGAGTTGGATTTTATACAAAATATGGTGATGGCGGTGTAGATCTGAGTCCTATTGCAGACCTTCTAAAATCAGAGGTTTATGCCTTAGGAAAAGCCCTTGACGTACCAAACAGTATTATGACTGCAGCACCAAGCGATGGTTTGTTTGGAGACGCGCGAACCGATGAAGACCAAATTGGCGCATCCTATGATGAATTGGAATGGGCTATGAAAATGAAAGATGAAGGAAAAAATGCAAATGATTTTGAGGGAAGACAAAAAGAGGTTTTTGCGATTTTTAATCAATTCAATACATCCAATGCGCACAAAATGAACCCAATTCCTGTTTGCATTATTCCAGAAAAACTTAAACAATAGATTATGATTAGGGTTCTCATTGCTGATCATCAGCCGATTGTCAATTATGGAATCCGAATGCTTTTTGATAATTCTAATGACATCAAAATTGTTAGTACAGTCGACACTGCAAAACAACTTATCAACTACTTAAAAAAGGGAAGTGTTGATGTTGTCCTTATGTCCATGGATTTACCCGACATGAATGGAATTACTATTTTGAGAAAAATCAAAAAAAACTATAACAATGTGCGTATAATTATTTTTAGCGCACAGCCAGAAAACATCTATGGCGCTAGTGTATTAAGATCTGGAGCTTCTGGATTTTTATCTAAAACAGCAACTACGAATACCATTAAAAAAGCCATTTTAAAAGTCTACAAAGGGGGAATGTATGTAACCAATGCCATGGCGCAAAAGTTGACTTTCGATAAAAACAAAGAGGAAACTGACATATACCAGAAACTTTCCACTCGAGAGATTGAAGTTCTAAAGCTCATTTGTAATGGAAAGAAAAATAATGAAATTGCAGAAGAACTCAATATCAACCCAAAAACTGTAAGCACCTATAAATCTCGATTAATGACAAAACTCAATGTCACAAATTTGATTTCTTTAATTGATTTAGGACGGCTAAAAAACTAGATTAAAGTACTCTGTTTAATTTTCGAGAAAGTAACATTTTTAGATTGGAATAATTTAATACATCTTCTAAAATACTTGTATTGTCTGACATATTTTCGTGTGTCACTTCTTTAAATTCATTCACCTTTTGATCAATCAAAAAACAACGTAAACTTAATATTGTTTCACTAACCAATTGAGCAATATTAACATCTTTTCGTTTAGGGAAAATATTATTTTTTTCCCAGTTGTGGAGTCTATAACGCTCATCATTCATCAAAATATTTGAAACAAAAGATGATAACTTTGGATCAATTTCGCGGATAAAATTCTCTACAATAAAAGTTTCATTTTGATTCAAATAATCTATGATTAAATAATAAATTGTTTTAAAATTTTCATTACTAAATTGCATTTCATCTTCTTGAAGATCTAAATAAATTTTTTCAAAAACTTTGGCTTTATGAATAACAGGCTCAAGAATCAAAACGCCTTCTTCATTTTCCTTTAAAATTAAATCTTCAAAATCTTCCGTTTGACTTCCATAAAGCAGTAACATTTCAATTATTTTTTGCTCTAATTCATATTGTACATCAACTTTTTTGTTTGGTGCTGTGTTTTTTACAACGTCAAAAGCTTTCTTTTGCTTTTGTGCTGTTTTATTGGCCTCAAATTGTGCTTTTTTATTCATTTGAGCCAGTGTACTAAAAAGCACTTCTTCGCTAATATCCATGATTCTAGCACATTCGCGAATATATAGCTCTTGTTTTATTTGATCTGATATTTTAGAAATACTAGTGATCATATCACGAATCAAATCGGCTTTTGCAATGGGATCATTATTCGCCTCCTCCATCAACAATGAAGCTTTATAGGCGATAAAGTCTTTTGCATTATCTTTCAGATATTTTTGTAGTTCTTCAAGTGTATTTTGTTTGGCAAAACTATCTGGATCTTCACCTTCTGGGAAGGTGCAAATTTTTACATTCATCCCTTGCTCCAAAATCAAATCAATTCCACGCAAAGACGCTCGTATTCCAGCGGCATCACCATCAAAAAGCACGGTAATATTTTTGGTTAATCTATTGACCAATCGAATTTGATCTGAAGTTAACGCTGTACCTGATGATGACACCACATTTTTGATGCCTGTTTGGTGAAATTGAATGACATCTGTATAGCCTTCAACCAAATAACAATTATCTTCTTTTGCTATAGTTTGTTTGGCATAATAAATCCCATAAAGCACTTTACTTTTGTGATATATATCACTTTCTGGGGAGTTTAAATATTTGGCTGCTTTTTCATTTTTCGCCAAAATTCGTCCGCCAAAACCAAGGACACGACCAGACATACTGTGAATAGGAAACATCACGCGACTCTTGAAACGATCAAATTGTTTTTCTTCTTTTACAATAGTCAAACCTGTCTTTTCCAAATACTTGAGAAGATATCCTTTTTTTAGAGCAGCATCTGTTAGGCCGCTCCAATTATCCGTAGAATATCCAAGTTGAAATTTTTTAATTGTTTCTTCAGTAAATCCTCTTTCCTTAAAATAACTTAACCCAATGGCTTTTCCAGCATCGGTTTTGTGTAGTGTGTTTTGAAAATAAGTATTTGCAAATTCACTTACCAGATACATGCTTTCACGCTCGCCTGCAGCTTCTTTTTCTTCGTTAGATTGAACCGTTTCTTCTACTTCAATATTGTATTTTTTAGCCAAATACTTAATGGCTTCAGGATAGGTAAAATGCTCATGTTCCATAAGAAATGAAACCACAGTTCCTCCTTTTCCTGTAGAAAAATCTTTCCAAATTTGTTTTACTGGCGATACCATAAAACTTGGTGTACGTTCTTCACTAAATGGACTAAGCCCTTTGAAGTTACTCCCTGCTTTTTTTAACTGTACAAAGTCGCCTATGACTTCTTCAACGCGAGCCATATCAAAAACTTGATCTATTGTAGACTTTGATATCAATTGTGAATATTTTGGATGAAATTAAAATTTGTATCAATGCTAATATATAAAATATCAAACACATGATAAACAAAATATTTGCGGTTATATGTTGAATTATTTGTTACGGTCAATCACATAATTCACCATCAAAAGAAGTGCTTTTTTGTATTCTGATTCGGGATAATGTCCAATAAGTTTGATGGCTTCTTCTTGAAAACTTTTCATTTTTGATACGGCATATTCCAAACCTCCTTGAGATTTTACAAATGCGATCACCTCTTTTACTCGTTTTGGATTTTTGTTATGATTTTTTATGGAATTGATTAACCAAGATTGGTCTTTTTCTGAACAATTATTCAGAACATAAATTAATGGAAGTGTCATTTTTTGCTCTTTTATATCTATCCCCGTTGGTTTACCTATTTTTTCTGTTCCATAATCAAAAAGGTCGTCCTTAATTTGAAAAGCCATACCAATGAGTTCTCCAAATTTGCGCATAGTTTCAACCTCTTTTGAATGGGGTTTTACAGAGGCAGCACCCAAACTACAACATGCAGCTATAAGTGTTGCTGTTTTTTGACGAATTATTTCATAATAAACTTCTTCTGTAATATCCAGTTTTCGTGCTTTTTCTATCTGAAGGAGTTCTCCTTCACTCATTTCACGAACTGCAACAGAAATAATTTTTAGAAGATCAAAATCATTATTATCTATACAAAATAAGAGCCCTTTTGACAGTAGAAAATCTCCCACTAAAACTGCAATTTTGTTCTTCCATAATGCATTAATTGAAAAGAACCCTCGACGATGGTTACTATCATCAACCACATCATCATGCACCAAAGTTGCAGTATGAATAAGCTCAATGACCGAAGCGCCACGAAAAGTACGTTCACTAATCTCCCCATTAGAAATCATTTTGGCCGAAAGAAAAACAAACATTGGACGCATTTGTTTGCCTTTTCGATTGACAATATAATGGGTAATTCGGTTGAGAAGCGCAACTTTACTTGACATTGATAAGCGAAACTTTTTTTCAAAAAGTTCCATCTCATAACTAATGGGTGTTTTTATGCGCTCAATAACTTTCAAATGCCATTATTTTTGGCAAAATTAAGCATATAAAATCAATTGTGTCTTAGTTAAAATGTTAAAAGTAATATTCTAAATTAAGATACTGTACGTACTAATTCGGGTTGGAAAATATCTTTGATGATGGCATTCAATTGCTCATATTCAATCAAAAAAGCATCATGACCATGTATGGAAGTGATTTCATGATATGAAACGTTTGTGAGTTTTGGGTGTAAAAGCTTTAAGGTTGATGTGTTTTCTTCAGAAACAAAAAACAAATCTGAATCAATTCCAATAATATGAATTTCAGCTTCAATTGTTTTTAATACTTCGGCTGCACTTCCTCTATTTGTTGTGATGTCTATGGTTTTTAATAAGTGATTCATGAGTTTATATGCCGACAACTGAAACCGTTTTTGAAGCTTATTGCCGTGATGTATCAACCATGTTTCAATATTGAACAAATTAAACTCCTCATTTTGTGAACGCTGAAATCTATTTTTTAGTGATTCTGGTGTTCTATAGCAAAGCATTGCATGCATTCTTGCATCTTGAATTGGTTGTTTGGAATTCACTAAAAACTGTTCTTGAATAAGACAATTTGCTATAATCCAATCCGTTGATTTCCAGTCGCTTGCAACAGGAATTAAATGTTTTGTAATTTTTGGATTGAGGGCTGCCATTTCCCAAGCGATGCCACCACCCAATGAACCACCAATGGCTGCAAAAAGTTGATGTATTCCAAGTGCTTCTATTCCCAATAAAAATAATTTTGCAATATCTCTTGCAACAAAATCTTTATAATTTTCAATAAGGTGATTTGCCTGACCATCATATCCATTTCCTGGAATATTAAATGTTAAAACGGTAAAGTGATTGGTATCAATGGGTTTGTTTGAACCAATAAGTGCATTCCACCACCCCTCAGAACCAGCAACATTAGAATTGCCTGTTAAGGCATGATTAACTAAAACCACAGGGGCACTGTGTAGGGCGCAACCAAATAACTGGTAAGACAAATTAATGGACATTGTCTTACCAGAAATTGTGGTGTATTTTGGAATCTCTATGTATTGAATTTTACTCAAAAAATTAGGCATTTACATAAACATCAACAGCCTTAAAAGCTTCAATCAAGTCTGCTTTTAAATCTTCAATATCTTCGAGACCAACTGAAAGACGAATAAGATCTTTTGTAACTCCTGTAGACTCTTGAGCTTCATCGCTCAATTGCTGATGCGTTGTACTTGCTGGGTGAATGATAAGTGACTTTGTATCGCCAATGTTTGCAAGTAGTGAAAATAACTTAGTAGTGTCTGCAATTTTCTTTGCAGCATCAAATCCTCCTTTAACTCCAAAAGTAACCAAGCCACTTTGACCATTTGGTAAGTAACGATCTGCTAAAGATTTATAAGCGCTCGTTTCAAGTCCAGGATAATTAACCCAAGTTACTTGTTCTTGTTGGTGTAACCATTTGGCAAGAGCCAATGCGTTTTCACTGTGCTTTTTGATTCTAATTTCAAGAGTTTCAAGGCCTTGAATAATTTGGAATGCATTGAAAGGACTTAGTGCTGCACCATAATCTCTTAAGCCTTCAATTCTGATTTTTGCAATAAAAGCTGCTGCTTCTAGAGCTTCGCTATAAACAAGACCATGATATCCTGGAGATGGCTCTGTAAATTCTGGGAATTTACCATTCGCCCAATCAAATGTCCCTGCATCTATAATAACACCTCCTAGTGCTGTTCCATTTCCGTTGATGTATTTTGTAAGAGAATGAATAACAATATTTGCACCATACTCAATTGGATTTAATAAATATGGTGTAGCTACTGTATTATCTACAATCAAAGGCACTTTGTAGGATTTTGCTTCTTTTGATATGGCTTCAATATCCAATACATCTAATTTTGGATTTCCTAAAGACTCAATAAAAAACGCACGTGTATTTTCTTGTGCTGCTTTTTTGAAATTTTCTGCATCAGAGGGGTCAACAAATGTTGTTGTAATTCCATGTCTTGGCAAAGTAACACTAAGCAAATTATACGTTCCTCCGTACAAACTACTAGAAGCTACAATATGATCTCCAGCTTTTAGAAGTGTTAATAAGGATGTTGCAATTGCAGAAGTTCCAGAAGCTGTAACAACAGCAGCAATTCCTCCTTCGAGTGCCGCCAAACGTTGCTCAAGAACATCGTTTGTTGGATTATTAATACGGGTATAAATATTTCCCGTTTCAGCTAACGCAAAAAGGTTTGCCGCATGATCTGAATCATTAAAAACATAAGCCGTTGATTGATAAATTGGCACCGCTCTAGTGCCAGCGTTTTGGGATACATCGTGTCCCGCGTGTAATGCATTAGTTGCAAATTTTTGTGTACTCATTTTTCTGTTTTTTTTGAGTTAATTAATAATTAAAACAAAAAGTCAAATGCACCAATTTATGGTGAACTTAATAGAAAAATGTTATTAAGAAATGATCAACATCCGAAAAATGTTGGTTGTTATCTATCTAATTATTGAAAAATAAAAAGTAGAATTTAGCACCTACTCCAATTGTGCGGAGGGTTGCTAAGGCTTCAATGGGTCTAATCCCTTCACCTTTCTTGATAACACTTCAATAAGTTTTTGAACTTTATGAATGCAAATATTCAAATATAAAATTCAATTAGCCAAATTTTTTTCTATAAAAATTAAATTAAATAATTAGATTTAGAAAATTTTTCTTTTATTATATCAGCAGTAGATTTATTTTCTATTTTACTTTCTAACCAAGAAATAATATCAAGGTATAAAAAAGCACGGCGCTCATAAGGATGGTTTTCGTATGCTACTAATTTTACATACAATGCTTTAAATGCCGCTTTCAATTGATGTGGATAAATGTCACCAAGCCCTCTTATAAAATTGACCATTTCTTGTTGAACAGCATACAAATCTTCCATTTTTATTAGAAACTTGTAGGTGTTTTTTATCAAACGATCTAAATCATAATCCTCACCTGCTTCATAATGTGCCACAAGGTTCAAAATTCTAGAAAAACATAGTAAATCTTCTCGCATTTGAAGTGATTTGTTATTGATAATCTTTGAAAGGTATTTTATAGCATTTTTATAATCTTCCATTCCAAAATATAGGCTAGCAATTTTATAATAGAATACCATGACATGATGTTCATCTATTTGATCCGAATGATCTTTTAAACCACGTACAACATCATCAATTAAAGGCAAACCTTCCTCGAAACTTCCTTCAATGAAATGTAAATTCAATTTGTTTGAATAGACATATAAAAATATTAATCCATCAATATTTTCATCTCGAGGAAACCATGATTTATTAATAATCTCTTCTAATTTTTTTAGCGTTTCTTGAAATTTATGATGATGTTTAATGAAAAATAAAGCTTCAAGTAAATACTGATACCCTCTTAGAAAAAATACAGGATTTAGACGAATCATTGATTCATTGTCATGAAATAAATCAACCCACTTCCTTGAATATCTGTAACAAGATTTAAAATCTTGAACTAAAAAACTGTACCATAAATAAGATTTGTAAAGCCACAATTTTTCACGAAAACCAAGTTCGCTAACTACAAACTCTGGTAATCGTTTATTAAAATAATCTTTTACTTTTTGATATTCTGCATCGCTTTTTACATACCCTGTTTTTAGAAACAACCCATAAAGTTGAAGCGATAAATTGGAAAGTTTACTCGCAATTAAATTTTGACTGCTCAACGATTTAGCCTGTAAAGTAAGTTCATCTGCTCGACTGCTTAAACTTCTTGTAATGTATTGAGACTCAACAACTTTTTCAAGCTCTACAATCTCATAAGCAATATTTTTTTCTTGATTTGTAATCGCCAGTGATTTTGCTTTATCAAGTATTTTTAAACTTTGTTTATATAAGCCTTTGTGGTATAGAATTGTGGCAAAATCTAGTTGCTCACGGAGTTGAATTCTTAAATTCTGATGCGATGGATTGAGGCGAAGACTAATTAATATTTGTTTATACAAATGTGCTTTAAGATTGGATAACTGCTGTTTTTTTACAAAACCTTCTTTTAAAATAGCACGTTCGTCATAAACTTTTAGTTTTTCTAAAACTTTAAACAATAACAGGAATTTTGAATCTTCATTGACCCCAAGACGACCTATGTAGAGCTTAAACTGCCTCTTTTCGGACTTCGTAAGCGACCGTACTAAAACAAATAAGTTGTCTTTTTGTGGTTTAGTCATAATTTAAAATCAGCCTCAATTAATTGAAAATCAATTGATTAATTTTTAAAACGCAAAGATAAACGTCGTAAAATTATTAATTTTATTTTAGGTAAAATATTTAAAAAAAATTAAATTCGTAATACAATATATAATATATTTACAGATATGTCTAACACAAACGTCCAAATATTTGATACAACTCTAAGAGATGGAGAACAAGTGCCTGGGTGTAAGTTAAACACCGATCAAAAAATCATTATTGCAGAGCAATTGGATTTATTGGGTGTGGACATCATTGAAGCCGGATTTCCTGTGTCTAGTCCAGGAGACTTTTCGTCTGTTGAAGCGGTTTCAAAAATTGTTAAAAATGCTACCGTTTGTGGCCTAACAAGGTCTGTTGAGAAAGATATTAAGGTTGCTGCTGAAGCACTTCAATATGCGAAAAAACCAAGAATTCACACCGGTATTGGCACCTCAGACTCACATATTAAATTTAAATTCCGCTCCAATAGAGAAGCTATCATTGAACGAGCAGTAGCCGCTGTGCAATACGCAAAATCTTTTGTTGAAGATGTTGAGTTTTATGCAGAAGATGCTGGGCGAACAGACAACGAATATCTTGCAAGAGTTTGTGAAGCAGTTATAAAAGCAGGTGCAACTGTTCTAAACATTCCAGATACAACAGGTTATTGCCTTCCACACGAATATGGAGCAAAAATCAAGTATCTCAAAGAAAATGTAAAAGGTATTGACAAAGCAATATTATCTTGTCATTGTCACAACGACTTAGGGTTGGCCACTGCCAATTCAATAGAAGGAGCTATAAATGGTGCAAGACAAATTGAGTGTACAATAAATGGTATAGGCGAGCGAGCCGGAAATACTGCTCTAGAAGAAGTAGTAATGATTATGAAACAACACCCATACTTAAGTCTAGACACCAACATTAATACTTCAATGCTTTTTGGGCTGAGTCAACTTGTATCAGAACACATGGGTATATATGCTCAACCAAACAAGGCTATTGTTGGTGCAAACGCATTTGCTCACAGCTCTGGAATCCATCAAGATGGTGTGATAAAAAATAGAGAAACCTACGAAATTATTGACCCAAAAGATGTTGGGGTCACCGAATCCGCTATTGTCCTTACTGCAAGAAGCGGGCGAGCAGCATTGGCTTACAGAGCCAAAAATGTAGGTTACGAATTGACAAAGCTACAACTTGATGTTGTTTATAAAGACTTTTTAAAATATGCTGATGCAAAAAAAGAAGTCAATGATAGCGACATACACACAATTATAGAATCTAGTTCAATTTATAACGAACTTCGCTAATTTAATCATGAAAAAAACTTTATTTGATAAGGTTTGGGATGCACATATAGTAGACACTATTGAAAATGGTCCACAAATCCTATATATTGATAAACACTTAATTCATGAGGTTACTAGTCCTCAAGCATTTAGTGAATTGGAAAATAGAAATATACCAATCTTTAGACCCAAACAAATTGTGGCTACTGCTGATCACAACACACCAACACAAAATCAACACCTGCCCGTAAGCGATGAATTATCGAGACATCAATTGCAGGAATTGGGAAAAAATTGTAAAAAAAATAATATCACCCTGTACGAACTTGGGCATAAGTACAATGGTATTGTTCATGTCATGGCTCCTGAACTTGGTGTTACTCAACCTGGAATGACCATGGTTTGTGGCGATAGTCATACCTCTACACACGGTGCGTTTGGGACAATCGCTTTTGGAATAGGCACCAGCCAAGTAGCTCAAGTTTTTGCAAGTCAATGTTTACTTTTAACAAAGCCCAAAAGCCTTAGAGTTACCGTAAATGGAACACTCAATAAAGGTGTTTTACCCAAAGATGTGATTTTGTATATCATTTCTAAACTAGGAACTAATTCTGGTACAGGCTATTTTTGTGAATATGCAGGCGATGTTTTTGAAAACATGACTATGGAAGGTCGTATGACTGTCTGTAATATGAGTATTGAAATGGGCGCTAGAGGCGGTATGATTGCGCCTGATGAAACGACATTTGAGTATATAAAAGGTCGAGAATTCGCTCCTAAAGGAAAAGATTTTGAAAACAAAGTTGCTTACTGGAAAACACTTCCTACAGATAATGGTGCTACATTTGACAAAGAGTATGTTTTTGATGCCAAAGACATAGAGCCAATGATTACTTACGGTACAAACCCTGGAATGGGGATTAAAATTTCTGAAAATATACCCAATTCAGAAAATGAATCGGACAAAAAATCTTTGGCTTATATGAACTTTACTGAAGGAGAGTCTTTGATCGGAAAACCTATAAATTATGTTTTTATTGGAAGTTGTACAAACTCTAGAATTGAAGATTTTCGTGTAGCAGCAAACTA
Organism: Flavobacteriaceae bacterium; assembly: GCA_965662485.1. Taxonomy (GTDB): domain Bacteria; phylum Bacteroidota; class Bacteroidia; order Flavobacteriales; family Flavobacteriaceae; genus UBA3537. The sequence continues at coordinate 44,624 of CBFIIL010000002.1, forward strand.
TATAAAAGGCAAACAAAAAGCCAAAAATGTTACCGCATGGCTAGTCCCAGGAAGCCGACAAGTTGAAGCGCAAATTATTGAAGAAGGGCTAAAAGATATTTTTAAAGCAGCAGGATTTGAACTCAGACAACCAGGATGTTCAGCTTGTTTGGCGATGAATGATGATAAAATTCCGCAAGGTGAATATTGTGTATCTACTTCAAACAGAAACTTTGAAGGCCGACAAGGGCAAGGATCTCGAACAATACTCGCCAGCCCATTGGTGGCAGCAGCTACTGCGGTAGAAGGCACAATTATAGATATCTCAAAACAACTCGTGTAATGGAAAAATTTTCAACTCTAATATCCACAACAATTCCATTAAATATCTCTAATGTTGATACCGATCAAATTATTCCTGCACGTTTTTTAAAGGCTACTGATAAAAAGGGATTTGGTGATAATTTATTTAGAGATTGGCGTTATGATAAACAAGATAATTTAATTTCAGATTTTGCTCTGAATAATCAAAAATACACAGGCAGTATTCTTGTTGCTGGTGATAATTTTGGTTGCGGATCTAGTCGCGAACATGCAGCTTGGGCGCTTGCAGGGTTTGGATTTAAGGTGATTATTTCCAGCTTTTTCGCTGATATTTTTAAAGGAAATGCACTAAATAATGGTCTTCTACCGATTCAAGTTTCAGAAGATATTCTTCAACAATTGTTCCAGGTGGTAGAAAAAAATGCCAATATTCAATTTAAAATTAACCTTGAGGCTCAAACATTATCGGTCTTAGGAACAGATATTAAAACTACATTTGACATTGACCCCTACAAAAAAACATGTCTTATCAACGGATATGATGACATTGACTATTTGTTAAGCAAAAAAGATAAAATTGAAGCCTTTGAACTTCAAAAAACACAATCCCTATGAACTTAAAAATTGCTGTACTACCAGGAGATGGTATTGGCCCAGAAGTTACAGAACAAGCTGTTAAGGTTTTGAATGCAATTGCTCAAAACTTCAACCATAAATTTGAATATACATACGCCGATGTTGGTGCCATTGCAATAGACAACCACAACGACCCATTACCAGAAAGCACACTTGATTTGTGTAAATCCACTGATGCTATCCTTTTTGGCGCTATTGGTGATCCAAAATATGATAATAATCCATCGGCAAAAGTACGTCCAGAACAAGGGCTTCTAAAACTAAGAAAAGAACTAGAGCTGTTTGCAAATATCAGACCCGTTAAGGCTTATGACAAGTTACTTAAAAAGTCTCCTTTAAAGAAAAGCATCATTAGAGGTACAGATATTAGCATTTATAGAGAACTTACAGGCGGATTGTATTTTGGAGAAAAGAAAATAAGTGATGACGGCAACACGGCTTCAGATTTATGTACCTATAGTCGTCTAGAAATTGAGCGTATATCACACCTAGCTTTTAAAGCAGCTCAAAAAAGAAATAAAAAAGTAACACTTGTCGATAAAGCCAATGTTTTGGAAAGCTCAAGATTGTGGCGCAAGGTCGTAACTGAAATAGGAAAAGAATATTCTGATGTAGAACTTGCATTTCTGTTTGTAGACAACGCTGCTATGCAAATGATTTTAAATCCTACCCAATTTGATGTCATTCTTACAGAGAACTTATTTGGTGATATTATCAGTGATGAAGCCAGCGTTATTGGAGGTTCTATTGGCTTATTGGCCTCTGCGTCTGTTGGGGGGAAATTTGCAATGTTTGAACCCATTCACGGCTCTTATCCTCAAGCTACAGGAAAAGGGATTGCAAATCCTGTTGCTTCAATACTTTCTGCAGCAATGCTACTAGATCATTTTGACTTGAAAGAAGAAGCCGATATGATAAGAAAAGCAGTGGACAAATCTTTACATTTACAGATTACAACACCTGATTTGAATCAAAAATACGATAACGTAACGACAAGTAAAGTAGGCGATTTTATTGAAGATTTTATCAATAATCCTGAGGATTCTAATCTGAATTTTTCTAATATATATTTAGGACAGTCTACGATTATTTAATCGTTTTGAAAACAACCCATAAAAAAAGCCTTATGCAAAAATGCATAAGGCTTTTTTAGTTACAATTTAATTGTTTTGCCGTTATCGTTTTTAAAACGATATTCTAAATATGTGTAAGCATCTCTTGGCATAATTTTTACCCATTTTTTGTGTTTAAAATACCATTTCAAACGAATTGATGGGAACCCTTTTGTAATAAAGGCGGCAATAAAAGGGTGTGTGTTTAAAGTCACTCTTTTATGTCCTTTTTTGATAATTTGATCGAGTTGATGATTAATTTTGTCTATCAAAACAATTGGAGCTTCTACCTCAGAACCATTCGTTCCGTTTGGATTTGCTTCTTTTGTTTTGATATTCATTTCTGGACGAACACGCTGACGTGTGATTTGAATAAGTCCAAATTTACTCGGTGGCAAAATTTTATGTTTTGCCCGATCGTCTTTCATTTCATCTCTTAAATGGTTGAACAGTTTTTTGCGATTCTCAGCACTATTCATGTCAATGAAGTCTACTACAATAATTCCACCCATGTCACGAAGTCTAAATTGCCTTGCAAGTTCTGTTGCTGCAATTATATTGACTTCAATGGCAGTATCTTCTTGGTTTCTCTCTTTACTTGTTCTATTCCCACTATTGACATCTACAACATGAAGGGCTTCTGTGTGCTCTACAATAAGATACGCTCCTTTTGGTAATGAAACTGTTTTTCCAAAGGATGTTTTTATTTGACGTTCAATTCCATATTTTTCAAAAATTGGAGTTTTGGAATTGTAGTGTTTAACAATAGATTCTTTGTGAGGTGCAATTTCAAATACGTAATCTTTTATTTTCTCACAAAGGTCCTTATTATCTACAGTTATTTTTGTAAAACTGTCATTAAATATATCTCTCAGAATAGACGAAGCTTTATTCATTTCACCCAAAACTTTGCTAGGCATATGTGCCTTGGGAATACTTCTACAAACAGCTTCCCATTTTGTATACAAGTTTTGTAAATCTTTATCAAGTTCTGCTACCTTTTTGCCTTTGGCAACAGTTCTAATAATGACCCCAAATCCTTTTGGTGTAATGCTTTTTACTAATCGTTTTAATCGCTCTTTTTCTGCACGACTTTCAATTTTTTGAGAAATTGAAATACGATCCGAAAATGGCACCAAAACCAAATAGCGCCCAGCAAATGATATTTCTGAACTAATTCTTGGTCCCTTAGATGATATTGGCTCTTTTACAATTTGAACCAATAAAGTTTGATTTGGATGAATAACTTTATCTATTTTACCATCTTTATGGATGTCTTTTTCATAAGAAAAATCTTTAAGAGAAAAGTCTTTTTGTTTACCTGTGCTTACACTTTTTATGAATTTCAATAATGAAGGTAATTTTGGCCCCAAATCATGATAATGCAAAAATGCATCTTTGTGATACCCCACATTAACAAATGCGGCGTTGAGTCCGGGAATAGATTTTCTAACTTTGGCTAAAAACACATCGCCAACAGAAAATTTATTATTTTCCTTGTCTTTTTGAAATTCAATTAGTTTTCCATCTTTTAATAAGGCAAAATCAACATTGTCTGAACTGGATCGAATTATTAATTCTTTATTCATAGTGTTAATTTTAATCTATACAACAGTTGTTGCACAGATGGATGATACAATAATTTATATTTACTCGAACATATTTTCTTGTAAATTAAATTTTCACAGGATTTAATCCCGTTAAATTCAGTTTGTTAATTAGGTAAAATCAACAAAGCATGAATTTGATTTCAATGAACGTTTGTTTTAAAACTGAAAAAGTAGCAAATGCTACTTAATCAATTTACTTTTTTTTGTGTCGGTTTGCACGACGACGTTTCTTACGCTTGTGCGTAGCTACCTTGTGTCTTTTACGTTTTTTACCACTGGGCATATATAACTTTTTTTATAATTAATTAATTTACTTTAACCTTCTTTTTTACACCTTCAAGAAATACTTTTGAAGGCTTAAATGATGGTATGTTATGTGCAGGTATTTTAATAGATGTATTTTTTAAAATATTTCTGCCAATTTTTTCTGCACGTGTTTTAATCACGAAACTACCAAAACCTCTGAGGTATACGTTGTCGCCAGATTCTAAAGATCCTTTTACTTCATTCATAAAAGACTCCACTGTTGCCAAAACGTCTGCTTTTTCAATTCCTAGCTGATTAGAAATTTTTGTTACAATTTCTGCTTTTGTCATTATATAGCACTTTTAAGTTAATGTCATTTAAGGGCCTGCAAATATATGTATTTTATATTCAATATTTCAATCCTTGAGAATTAAAATTTATCCGTTGAATAGTTTATTTTTGTTGCTGATGCTTGAAAAAAATGAACTTTAATTCAAAATTAACCTATTGGTATTCAGTACACAAAAGAGATTTGCCGTGGCGCGCCTCCAAAGATCCCTACAAAATTTGGCTGTCGGAAATCATACTTCAACAAACCCAAATTCAGCAAGGAATGCCCTATTATTTAAAATTTATTGAGCATTATCCTTCTGTTTTTGATCTTGCAAATGCATCAGAAGACGAGGTATTAAAAGATTGGCAAGGACTAGGATATTATTCCAGAGCACGAAATTTGCACAAAACCGCAATATTTGTTGCTAAAGAATTAAACGGAATATTTCCAGAAAACTATAAAGATTTATTAGCGCTCAAAGGGGTTGGAGACTATACTGCAAGTGCTATTGCCTCAATTTGCTTTGAAGAAAAAACCGCCGTTGTCGATGGAAATGTGTATAGAGTGTTATCTCGTTTTTATGGAATTGATATCCCTATAAATTCAACACAAGGAATTAAAGAATTCAAAACAATTGCCACATCACTTTTACCAAACAAAAATATTGGCGACTACAATCAAGCCATCATGGAGTTTGGTGCTATACAATGTAGACCCAAATCTCCAGATTGTTCAAAATGCCCTATTGCCATGGATTGCGTTGCGTTCAACACTGGGAGGATTCAGGAGCTTCCTGTAAAATTGAAAAAAATTAAGATTAAAAAAAAGTATTTTAATTTTTTGGTGATTCAATCCAGAGACCAAGAAACAATTTTGGAACAACGCATTTCCAATGGAATTTGGCAAAACCTATATCAGTTTCCATTAGTTGAAACATCAAAATCTGAAACTATTTTTGACTTAAATCAAAAAATAGAAAAGAAAATTATTAAAAATTTAGTCATTGATTCCATATCACTACACAACAAAAAAGATATTGTTCATAAATTATCTCATCAAGAACTTCATATCAAATTTTGGATTATTCAAACTTCAAGCACTTTGAAAAATGGCATAAAATGGTCTAAAATTTCAAAATTCGCAGTCCCTGTTGTCATAGATCGATTTATTAAGGAGTTTCAATCGTAATTGTTATTTTTTTGAATATCTTTATATTTTATAAATCTGCTTAAAATTCTAATTATGTCTGGAACACTAAACAAAGTGATGCTCATAGGCCATTTGGGTGATAACGTTAAAATTCATTATTTTGACGATAGTAATTGTGTAGGTCGTTTCCCTTTGGCGACCAATGAAACATACACCAATAAACAAACCAATGAAAAAGTTACTAATACAGAATGGCACAATGTTGTGGTGCGTAATAAGGCAGCTGAAATCTGTGAAAAATACCTCAAAAAAGGAGATCGTGTTTATGTAGAAGGACGACTGAAAACGAGAAAATGGCAAGACGACAACAACAATGATCGCTATTCTACAGAAATTATTTGTACAGATTTTACATTTTTGACCGCAAAAAATGAACAAACTCAACAAGGTGGTAATTCCGTTCCTGTAAACACCACAGCAGCGCCAACTCAAACCACTACAAGTAAAAATGAGGGCGCAGATGATTTGCCATTTTAATTGTATTACCAACTAAAAAACTTTGGAAGCTGACCTTATTTTTTTAAATTCCATTGATACAACCCTAGCATTTGGCGGGTTATTTCTTATCATTCTATTGTGCTGTTCTGCTCTAATTTCTGGTGCAGAAGTTGCTCTTTTTTCACTTACAAAAGTTGATTTGGAAGCTGAAGAGAACAATCCTTCAAAAGCCTTAAACATTATAAACTCACTTTTGCGTCGTCCAAAGAAGTTGTTAGCAACTATTTTGGTAGCTAATAATTTTATAAACATCGGAATTGTTATCCTCTTTGCAGCATTGAGCGAACGTCTATTTAGTGGTATTAATTCCAAAATTAACCTTATTCTTTTTAAGATTGATCTTGTATTTTTTGTGGAGGTTTTCATTATTACTTTTCTCATTTTATTGTTTGGAGAAATCTTACCAAAAGTTTATGCCAACAGAAATAATTTGAAGTTTTCAAAATTTATGGCAAGACCGCTACAAGTTTTAGATGTTTTATTTTCACCAATTAGCATGCCTATGCGAAAGGTTACTTTGTTAATTCACAAACGATTAGGTAAACAAAAATCAAACTTAAATGTTGATTATCTTTCTCAAGCTTTGGAGCTAACAAGTGAAGAAGACACAACAAAAGAAGAACAAAAAATTCTTCAAGGAATTGTGTCATTTGGAAATACCGACACAAAACAAGTGATGCGTCCACGCATTGATATTTTTGGACTTGAAAGCACATTAAGCTTTAAGGAAATTATTCCACAAATAATTGCTAATGGGTATTCTAGAATTCCAGTTTATGACAACTCTATAGATTCTGTTTCAGGAATTTTATATGCAAAAGATTTATTACCACATTTAAACAAAAAAGAATTTGATTGGAACAGTTTACTACGAACACCATTATTTGTTCCCGAAAACAAAAAATTGGACGACTTAATGGTGGATTTTCAGGAAAAGAAAATACACTTGGCGATTGTTGTAGACGAATATGGCGGTACATCAGGAGTTGTTTCTTTGGAAGATGTTATTGAGGAAATCGTTGGAGATATTAGTGATGAATTTGATGATGATGATTTGATTTATTCAAAAATTGATGATTTTAATTATGTGTTTGAAGGCAAAACAACTCTAAAAGATTTTTATAGAATTATAAAACTCGAAGACGAGTCTGTTTTTGAACACAAAAAAGGAGAAGCTGAAACCCTTGCAGGGTTTGTTCTTGAAATTTCTAAAAGCTTTCCGAAAATTAAATCCAAAATAAAATTTAACACATTCACTTTTGTTATTGAAAGCATCGATAATAAAAGAATAAAACAATTAAAAGTTACACTTAAAAAATAATGACTCGGTTTTTTATTTTAATGATTTGTTTGTGTTGGTCATGCCAAGATGTAAGTGTGCCTAAGCCAAAAGCATTTTTAAGTCTAGATTACCCAAAAGCAAATTATCAAAATATTGAACCTCAACTGCCTTTCACATTTGATAAAAACAAACTATCCACAGTTGAAACCATATCAAAAAATAAAAAAAAATTAGGATTAAATCTCAACTATCCATCATTGAATGCTACAGTTTATTTGACCTACAATACATTAAATAGCAATCTTAAAAATTATATTTCTGAAGCGCAATCCATAACACAAAAACATGCAAAAATGGCAAGAGAGGTTTCGGAGCGTGCTTTTAAAAATGAACAAACCAATGTTTATGGAAAACTATTCGATTTAAAAGGCCCAGTAGCCTCTCAAATTCAATTTTTTGTTTCAGACAAAAAGAAACATTTCCTTTCTGGTGCATTGTACTTTAAAGCACGTCCAAATTATGACTCATTATTCCCTGCTGTTGATTATATCAAAAATGACGTCGTACGGTTTATGGAAAGTTTGCGTTGGAAAAATTAACCTTGATTTAAGCTATTCCAACCTTGTGCTGTAAGTGGAATTTTTTCGTCTCCACGAGTCACCAAGTGCATTCCAGAACTAGCATCTGTCATATACCCAATTACTGTTAAGTTTGGATTTGCTTTAATTTTTGGGTAATCGTCTTGACTAATTGTCATTAACAATTCATAATCCTCACCCCCGCTAAGTGCAATAGTAGTGCTATCCAAATTAAACTCCTCACAAGTTGAAATCACCTGAGGGTCCAGCGGTATTTTTTCTTCATACAAATCACAACCCACATTACTTTGTTTGCACAAATGAATTATTTCTGAAGATAATCCATCACTTATGTCAATCATTGATGTGGGTTTTACGTCTAAATCTTGAAGTAATTGGACAATATCTTTTCGAGCTTCTGGTTTAAGTTGGCGCTCAATTATGTATGTATATGCATCCAAATCAGGTTGATTGTTTGGATTTACCTTAAAGACTTCTTTTTCGCGCTCCAAAACCTGAAGCCCTAAATAAGCTGCACCAATATCACCTGAAACTACCAATAAATCATTGGGTTTTGCTTCGCTTCTTTTTACAACATTTGAAGGATTTATTTCTCCAATAGCAGTAATAGAAATTGTAAGGCCACTTGTTGAAGATGTTGTATCTCCTCCAATTACATCTACCCCATATACTTTTGCAGCAGTATGAATTCCATCGTATAAAGCTTCTAAAGCTTCCAATCCAAAGCGATTGGATACTGCAATAGAAACGGTCACTTGAGTTGCACGAGCATTCATCGCATATATATCAGATAAATTCACAATTACAGCTTTATAACCAAGGTGTTTCAATGGCATATAGCTCAAATCAAAATGAACACCCTCTACCAACAAATCAGTAGAAACTACCACTGATTTGTCTTTAAAATTCAATACCGCGGCATCATCACCAATGCCTAGAACAGTGCTGGAATTTTTTATTGAAAAATTGGTAGTCAAATGTTCAATTAATCCAAACTCTCCTAATTCAGATAATGTTGTTTTGTTTTGATTTTTGTCTTCTATCATGTTGCAAAAATACAGTAATTATGATTTTTTTATTATGTTATAATAGATTTTAATGTAAATTGTGCTAATTAAGAAGCCAAGTACTAAATATTAAAACATGAATTATAACAAAAATTTTATTCTTTCAATTTTTATTTCGGTTTTTGGGTTGTTATTGAATTGTGAAAATGAAGCTGTTGGAAACACCTTTTCTGACAGTGATGGCGATGGGGTTTATGATGCAATGGACAATTGCCCCCTTGCTGCTAATCCAAATCAGGAAGATAGTGATAGTGATGGCATTGGGGATATTTGTGATGATGTTGACTATACCTCTTCGCCTTGTATTAATGGATTTGCAGGAATTTACCCATGTAACGGCTATGATTTAGTTGGCTATTTGTCATTAGAAGATTTAAGTATTAATCCTGGAAGTAATATTTCTGGAAATGATTCCTGGGGATGGACAGACCCTCTGGATGGAAAAGAATATGCTCTCGTTGGTTTGTCTTCTCACACCGCTTTTGTCGATATAAGTAGTCCAAATAATTTAAAACTTATTGGTATACTACCCACTGCAACCGTTAGCAGTAGCTGGCGAGATATTAAAGTGTATCAGAATCATGCCTTTATTGTAAGTGAAGCCAATGGACATGGCATGCAAGTTTTCGATTTAACACGCCTAAGAAATGTACAAAATCTACCCATTGAATTTAATGCTGACACTCACTTTACAGACTTTGGCAGTGCTCATAATATTGTCATAAATGAAGATTCTGGCTATGCTTATGTAGTTGGAACCAACAGAAATGGCCCTTTCCAAGGAGGTCCATTATTTATCAATATTCAAAATCCAACAGCACCTGTTTCAGAAGGCGGTTTTGGTAATGGAGGCTACTCTCACGATGCGCAGGTTGTAACGTATAATGGTCCAGACCCTGATTATATTGGAAAAGAAATTCTTATCGGAAGTAATGAAGATGAAGTTGTTATTGCAGACGTTACAAACAAATCAAATCCTGTAACAATTTCTACTATTGGATACAGTAACATTGAATACACACATCAAGGCTGGTTTACTGAAGACTTACGCTATTTTATTGTTGGTGATGAACTTGATGAGCAAATTATCGGCACCAATACACGCACCATTATTTTTGATTTTAGCGATTTAGACAATCCTACTCTAAGTTTTGAATATATTGCTCAAAACACGTCTATAGACCACAATGGTTACACTGTTGGTGATAGTTATTTCTTGGCAAGCTATAGAGCAGGAATGCGAGAAATTGATATCAGTAATATAGGGAATCAAAGCATGAATGAAATTGGCTTTTTTGACACTTATCCAAGTAATGATAATGCGGCTTTTAATGGCGTATGGAATGTTTACCCCTATTTTGCAAGCAAAAATATAGTCATCAGCGACATTGAAAAAGGACTATTTATTGTTAAAAAAAGTGAATAAAACTCAAAACTATGACTGCCATACAAAACATAAAATTCAGTTGTTTTGTTTTCGTCCTAAGTATTCATCTAGGTTGTGACTCCTCTGAAAATATTCAACCAACTGAAAATCAATCAGTTGAAGTTGAAGAAGTTTTAACTATTGGCGGCACCAAAAACGAAAGCGCACAATCTGTTGTTAATACACCAGATGGCGGCTATGCTGTTTTGGGCTACACTCAAAGTATGGATGGTGATATTTCGAACAAAACTGATACATCTTTTGATTATTGGTTAGTGAAATTTGATGCCTCTGGTCAGCAGCAATGGCAAAAAGTTTATGGAGGTTCAGACGATGATCGTGGTGAAGATTTAATAACAACAAATGATGGTGGTTATGCCATTTTAGGAAGTAGTAAAAGTAATGATGGTGATGTCTCAAACAACTCAGGGAGCAATGATTTTTGGGTGGCGAAACTAGACGCATCAGGAACAATTATTTGGGAGAAATCATTTGGTTATGTAGGTGCAGATAGTGCTTTTTCTATTATTCAAACCCAAGATAATGGATTCTTATTATCGGGGGTACTTGATGTTTCAGCATCAGATGGTGCTGGCAATAATAGAATGAATATGGAGCGCCATGCTGGTGGAGATTATTGGGTGATCAAAATAGATGCGATGGGTGGCCTACAATGGAGCCGATATTTTGGAGGAACATTTACAGATACAGCCTATGATTCTGTACAAACACAAGACGGAAATTTCCTTATTATGGGCTCTTCTGATAGTGATGATGTTGATATTAATAACAACAAAGGCACCTATGATTTTTGGGTAGTCAAACTAAATAATACTGGCACATTACTATGGGAAAAGTCATTTGGTGGCACCGAAATTGACGAAGCAAGAGCCATTACCACAACAGCTGATGGTAACTTCTTGATTGCTGGTGATTCAAGAAGCAATAATATTGACCTTTCTACAAATAGTGGCGCAGCAGATGTTTGGATCATCAAAATAAATTCTGATGGCGATTTACTCTGGGAAAAAACCTTTGGGGGTAGTAGTTTTGATGGTGTAAAAGCCATTCATAAAACTCAAGATAATGAATTTCTAGTTGCTGGAAATTCCAGAAGTTCAGATGGAAATTTGACTAAAAATAATGGTCAAAATGATGCATGGGTTTTTAAAATCAATGCACAAGGAAATATAAAGTGGCAAACTAGCGTTGGCGGGAGTAATGTGGATCTATTGATGGGTATAACAGAACTTAATAGTGGAAGCATCATTGCGGTTGGTAATACCAACAGTTCGGATATTGACATTTCTGAAAATAAAGGATTTTCAGACGTATTAATTATTAAAGCAAAACAATGAAATTTAATCTTATAATTTTAGCATTTACACTTGTATTTGTAGCTTGTGAAAAAGACAATGATGATAACATCAGTGCCGTTACGGCTGTGAATTTAAAATTCACACACAAATGGGAAGAAACGGAGGTTACAAATTCTGATTTTAACACCATTCAGTTTACAAATGCATTTGGAAATGAACTTAGTATAGAACGCTTACGTTATTTAATTTCTAAAATAAAATTAACTAAAAATACGGGCGAAGTCATCACAATTGATGAATATAATTTAGTCGACTTAGAGGATGTTACTTCATTGAGTTTCTCTACAAATCAAACTGTAGCTGTTGGAAGTTATTCTGATATTTCCTTTGTTTTTGGATTTACAAATGAAGACAATACAGATGGCACTTATACAGATTTAAATTCTGCAACATGGAATGTCCCTGCCATGCTTGGTGGTGGTTACCATTACATGCAGATGGATGGTAAATACATTAACAGTTCAAATGTAGAATCGAGCTATAATTATCATGCAATTCGAGCCGTAAATAATCCAGGGCCAAATCCTACCTTCCCACAAGACACCTTTTTTGAGGTTAGCTTAGGAGAAATAACGCTGACTGGCACCAATCAAATCACCATTGCAATGGATATCGCTCAATGGTTTAAACAACCAAACACTTGGGATTTAAATCAATACAATCAAATGTTGATGCCCAATAGTGCCGCTCAAATTCTAATGTATCAAAATGGTCAAAATGTTTTTAATCTAGTCTCTATTGAATAAAATTAGAAAATACAGTTTACTTGTTTTAATCACTTGTTTTGCGTGTTCAAAAGATGAGCCAAACACCACTAATGGCTATGTTCCGAGACCCGTTAGTATAGATATACCAGAAGTGTTTCAAGATCGTATTTTGCCACCTGTTATTCCAACAAATAATCCTCTTACCGAAGAAGGGATTGCACTTGGAAAAAAACTATTTTTTGATAAAAAATTATCGGCTGATAATACACAATCGTGTGCTACCTGTCATGCTCCACAGAAGGCATTTACAAATAATTTACAATTCAGTATTGGTATAGATAACATTGAGGGTACACGAAACAGCATGCCGCTTTTTAATTTGGCATGGAATTATGATGATAAATTTTTCTGGGACGGAAGAGAATTAAGTTTGGAACGTCAAGTATTTGATCCTATTACAAACCCCATTGAAATGCATAACACATTGGATAATGTGGTACAACGCTTGCAACAAGATCCAAATTACCCAACTCTATTTGAACAAGCATTTGGAACTTCTGGCATAGACTCTATAATGGTAAGCAAAGCAATTTCACAATTTGAACGCACCATTATTTCTGCAAATTCTAAATTTGATAGATATCTATTGGGAGAAGCCACGCTAACCCCTCAAGAACTTGAAGGGTTCAATGTGTTTATGGACGAAAATCGTGGAGATTGTTTTCATTGTCATGGAAGCGAAAACAATCCACTGTGGTCCGATAATAAATTTCATAACAATGGCTTGGACGCCAATCCATCTGATTTAGGCTTAGGTATTGCTTCTGGCGACCCAAATGATAATGGAAAATTCAGAACGCCATCTCTAAGAAACCTCGCATTTACCGCTCCCTTCATGCACGATGGCCGATTTGAAACTATCGAAGAGGTAATTAATCACTACAGTGAAGGACTTCAAGACTCTCCAACCATTGATCCTTTGATGAAAAAAGTAGAACAAGGCGGAGTTCAACTTAGTGAAACAGATAAAGAAAATTTAAAACAATTTTTACTTTCGCTCTCTGACTTTGAATTTATTACCAATCCTCAATACGCTCACCCATAATAAAAACCTATATACACATATGCTAATATAATGTTAGGATGTAGCATTGTATAGACGTTATGTTGTATATTTGCTCTCTATTTAGAAAGTATCTATATAAGAAGAATGATAAAGGTAAGCGAAATTGCAAAAAATAAAGTACAATCTTTGATGCTTGAAGACGGTTTTGATCCTAAAAAAGATTTTGTCCGTGTTGGCGTAAAAAGTGGCGGATGCTCCGGTCTGTCTTATGATCTTAAGTTTGATCGTGAGCAAATTGAGAGTGACAAATTATTTGAAGATAATGGCATCAAAATTATTGTTGACACCAAGAGTTTTCTCTATCTCATAGGAACAACTTTGGACTACTCTGGTGGCCTCAATGGAAGCGGCTTTATTTTTAATAACCCAAATGCCAACCGCACATGCGGTTGTGGAGAATCATTTTCTCTGTAATAAAAAGAACTAAAATAGTATGAATAAATATACTGAAGACGACTTACGAGAAGAACTAAAAACCAAGCAATACGAATATGGTTTTTATACAGATATAGAATCAGATACATTTCCTGTTGGTCTTGATGAATCTATTGTGCGTGCCATTTCAAAGAAAAAAAATGAACCAGAATGGATGACCGAGTGGCGTTTGGAGGCCTTTAAAATATGGAAAGACATGAAAGAGCTCGACTGGGCCAATGTTTCATATAAAAAACCTGATTTTCAAGCAATATCATATTACTCTGCACCCAACAGCAAGCCAAAATATGAGAGTATTGATGATGTTGATCCAGAACTTTTGGCCACATTTGAAAAGCTAGGAATCTCTTTAGATGAACAAAAAAAATTGGCTGGAGTTGCCATGGATGTTGTTGTTGACTCTGTTTCTGTTGCGACAACTTTCAAAAAAACATTATCTGAAAAAGGTATCATCTTTATGAGCATGTCAGAGGCCATTGAAAAACACCCTGATCTGGTTAAAAAACACATTGGAACAGTCGTGCCAAAAACTGATAACTATTATGCAGCTCTTAATAGTGCCGTTTTTAGCGATGGAAGTTTTTGTTATATCCCAAAAGGCGTGCGTTGTCCCATGGAATTATCAACATACTTTAGAATCAATCAAGCAGGAACAGGCCAATTTGAACGCACATTGGTCATTGCTGATGAAGGCAGTTATGTAAGCTATTTAGAGGGTTGTACTGCACCAAGTAGAGATGAAAATCAGCTTCATGCCGCAGTAGTGGAACTTATTGCATTAGATGATGCAGAAATTAAATATTCTACTGTTCAAAATTGGTACCCAGGTAATGCTGAAGGCAAAGGTGGTGTTTATAATTTTGTAACCAAAAGAGGGCTCTGCGAAAAAAATGCAAAAATTTCTTGGACACAAGTAGAAACAGGAAGTGCCGTAACTTGGAAATATCCATCGTGTGTACTAAAAGGTGACAACTCTGTTGGAGAATTTTATTCTATTGCTGTTACTAATAACTATCAGCAAGCCGATACAGGAACCAAAATGATTCATTTGGGGAAAAATACAAAATCAACTATTATTAGTAAAGGTATTTCTGCAGGGAAGTCCCAAAACAGCTATAGAGGTTTGGTCCAAGTCAGCTCTAGAGCAGAAAATGCTCGAAACTTTTCGCAATGTGATAGTTTACTTATGGGCAATGAATGTGGCGCACATACATTTCCATATATTGAAGCCAAAAATAAAACTGCCCAAATTGAACACGAAGCCACAACAAGTAAAATCGGTGAAGATCAGATTTTTTATTGTAACCAAAGAGGCATTGATACCGAAAAAGCCATTGCACTAATTGTCAATGGATTTAGTAAAGATGTTTTAAATAAACTTCCAATGGAATTTGCAGTTGAGGCACAAAAATTATTAGAAATAAGTCTCGAAGGTTCTGTGGGTTAAATTTTAGAATATGAAAAAACTTACTTTTCTTACAATACTTTTGTTAGTTTTAGGTTGCAAAAACAATTCCGAAAAACTATCAACAATTAAAGGCAGTTATATCTTCTTTAAGGATGCTGCAGTATTACAAACCAAAGAAGAAATTTATGGTGTTTACATGAATGAAAAAACACTAGAACTGAATAAAAAAGCAAAAGCGCTTAATGCAAAAACCTCAGAAATAATTTATGTAGAACTCAAAGGGAGCATTTCAACAGAGGAAGATGAAAAAATAAAGTGGGAGAAGAAATTTGATATTAAAGAAATTATATCAGTTACACCCAGAAAAAAATCAAAAAATACCTTAATTCTAGGAACAGAATAATTATGTTAAAAATAAATAACATCCACGCACACATAGATGAAAAATCTATTTTAAAAGGAATCAACTTGGACATAAAACCAGGTGAAGTACATGCCATAATGGGACCAAATGGCTCCGGTAAAAGTACACTTGCATCAGTCATTGCAGGAAAAGAAGACTATGAAATTGAAAAAGGGTCTATTCTTTTTGAAGGGGAAGACATTAGTGAGTTGAGCGTAGAAGAACGCGCACACAAAGGCGTCTTCTTATCATTTCAATATCCTGTAGAAATTCCAGGTGTAACAGTAACAAATTTCATCAAAACAGCGTTGAACGAAACACGTAAAGCGAAGGGGTTGGATGATATGCCTGCAAGCGAAATGCTGAAAGCAATTCGTGAAAAATCTGAACTTTTAGAAATTGATAGAAAATTTCTTTCCAGGTCTTTGAATGAAGGTTTTTCTGGTGGTGAAAAAAAACGAAATGAAATCTTTCAAATGGCCATGCTAGAACCTAAACTTGCCATTTTAGATGAAACCGATTCAGGACTAGATATTGATGCACTAAGAATTGTTGCAAATGGTGTGAATAAATTAAAAACTAAAGATAATGCAACCCTAGTCATCACGCACTACCAACGACTGCTTGACTATATTGTACCAGATTATGTACACGTTCTTTATGATGGTAAAATTGTGAAATCTGGAGGCAAAGAACTCGCTTTTGAATTGGAAGAAAAGGGGTATGACTGGATCAAACAAGAGGCCAATCAAAATGCCTAATATGTAGTTTATGGAACTGAAAGAAAAACTCTTATCGTCATTTATTGCTTTTGAAAATCAAAATTCAATAGATAATCCTTATGTCAACAAACTACGTGGCGAGGCAATTAAAATATTTGAAAATGAAGGTTTCCCAAGTAAGAAAAGTGAAGCTTGGAAATACACTTCATTGAATAGAATCTTAAAAGAAGATTACAGCATTTTTCCAAAGGCTGAAAATACTATAGAATACAAAGACATTCAACAATATTTTATTCATGATATCGATAGTTATAAAATTATTTTTATTGATGGAAAATATGCATCACATTTATCAAAAACAACTCACGAAGGAATTGATGTTTGTTTGATGTCTGCAGTATTGAGCAAATCTAAATATCAGCCAATAATTGAAAACTATTTCAATAAAATTGCTTCAAAAAATGGTTTAAATGCACTCAATACTGCATTTTGTTCTGAGGGGGCATATATTCATATTAAAAAGAATAAACTTGCTGAAAGACCTATACAAATCATTCATTTTTCAACAGGAGTAGAACCCTCATTATTACTCCAACCCAGAAATTTAATTGTTGTTGATGAAAATGCCCAAGTTCAAATTATTGAGCGTCATCAAAGTTTAACAGAAAATCCAACACTCACCAATAGTGTTACAGAAATTTTTGCTACAAAACGTGCTATAGTAGATTATTATAAAGTACAAAATGACCAATCAAATGCATCACTAATAGACAACACATTTATTGATCAACACCTAGAGAGTAATGTTTCTGTTCATACCTTCAGTTTTGGAGGCAAACTCACCAGGAACAATCTTAGCTTTCACCAAAACGGAGAGCATATAAATTCGACCTTAAAAGGGGTAACTATTGTTGGAAACAAACAACATGTTGACCACAATACATTAGTTCATCATATTGAGCCAAATTGCGAAAGTCATCAAGACTACAAAGGTATTTTTGGGGATAGTGCAGTAGGTGTTTTTAATGGTAAAGTTGTTGTAGAAAAAGAAGCACAAAAAACAAATGCTTTTCAAGCCAACAATAATTTATTGGTTAATGATAAAGCAACCATCAACACAAAACCTCAGCTCGAAATTTTCGCTGATGATGTAAAATGTTCTCATGGATGTACTATTGGACAATTGGACGAAGGTGCTATGTTTTATTTACGCGCAAGAGGTATTCCAGAAAAAGAAGCTCGAGCATTGTTGATGTACGCATTTGCTAATAATGTACTCGAAAGTGTAAAAATTCCACAACTTAAAAAACGAATTAATAAGTTGATTGCTAATAAATTAGGAGTAAATATTGGATTTGATTTATAATGAAAAACACTACTCAAAATACAACATTTGATGTCCATAAAATTCGGAAAGATTTTCCTATTCTCAACCGAAAAGTAAATGGTAAACCTTTGGTGTATTTTGATAATGCAGCAACGTCTCAAACACCACAACAGGTTATTGATGTTATTGCAGATTACTACAGTAATTATAATGCTAATATTCATAGAGGTGTTCATCAATTGAGTCAAGAGGCAACAGATCGTTATGAAGAAGCACGTCAAACGATTCAAAAGCATTTTAATGCAAAATTTGCTCACGAAATTATTTTCACTTCTGGAACTACTCATAGCATCAATTTAGTAGCACATGGTTTTGGCGCTATTCTAAAAAAAGATGATGTTATTTTAGTTTCCGCTTTAGAACATCACAGCAATATTGTTCCTTGGCAAATGCTTTGTGAAAAAATAAATGCAATTTTGAAAGTCATTCCAATGACTCAAGAGGGAGAATTGGATATGAATGAATTTGAATCATTGCTAGAATTAAGGCCTAAATTGGTTTTTGTAAATCATATTTCAAATGCATTAGGCACGATCAATCCCATTAAAACAATCATTGAAAAATCTCACAATGTAGGCGCAGCTGTTCTTATAGATGGTGCACAAGCCTGTCCACACATTAAACCAAATGTTCAAGAATTGGATGTAGATTTTTATGTCACCTCTGCACACAAAATGTGTGGCCCTACGGGTGTTGGAATGATTTATGCAAAAGAAAAATGGCTGAAAAAATTACCTCCATATCAAGGTGGTGGAGAAATGATTTCAGAAGTGACTTTTGAAAAAACCACCTATGCCGATCTTCCTCATAAATTTGAAGCTGGGACACCAAATATTTGTGGCGGTATTGCCTTTGGCGCAGCCATAAATTACATGAACACCGTCGGGTTTGATACTATTGCTGCTTATGAAAATGAACTATTAGAGTATGCCACTGAACAATTATTGGCAATTGAAGGTTTAAAAATTTATGGAACTTCAAAACAGAAAACATCTGTAATTTCATTCAATATAAAAAATATTCATGCCTATGACATAGGTACAATTATTGATAAGTTAGGAATCGCCATAAGAACAGGGCAACATTGTGCACAACCTATTATGGATTTTTATGGAATTTCGGGAACTGCACGTGCATCTTTCGCTTTTTACAACACCAAAGAAGAAATAGACCGTTTAGTAGAAGCTCTGAAAAAAGCCAAAATGATGCTCAGTTAATTTTAAAAATCTGCTTATGAAATTTTTGTTTACTCTTATTTGTTTCGCTTTTGTAAATACACAGTGTGCGTCAAAAAGAATAAAGAGCTCTGAAAAAATCACAGAAAATAAAAAAGCTGTTTTTATTTATAAACATTATACACGAGGATTTTATAAAGAACATCTTATAAAAGAAGATAAGATTCTTACATACCTAGATTATCAAAAAAAGCAATTTACTGAAAAAGAAATTACACCTATGGATTGGGCTAAATGTCTTGCATTGCTCACAAAAATTGATTTGGATGAATTTGTAAAATTAGAGGCGCCGTCAGGACTACGCCATACTGATAAAGTACAACATGCGGAATTAACAATAAAAATTAATAATACCACATTTAGTTCAAGAAGTTTTGATCATGAAAATCCTCCAAACGACATAAAATCACTTGTTAATCATTTATTATATTTAAGTTTAGAAAAAGATTTATAGTCATATTTTTATAGCATGAAAATAGAAACCATACAAGATGAGCTAATAGATGAGTTTTCCATGTTTGACGATTGGATGGAACGTTACGAATATATGATTGAATTAGGAAAATCATTGCCATTGATTGACACTAGATACAAAACTGATGAAAATATCATCAAAGGATGTCAAAGCAAGGTATGGCTTCATTCAGAATTTAAAAATGATAAAGTTATTTTTTCGGCCGATACTGATGCCATCATTACAAAAGGGATAGTTGCTATTTTAGTTCGTGTGTTTTCCAACCAAAGTCCACAAGAAATTTTGTCTGCCAATACCGATTTTATTGATACTATTGGCCTTAAGGAACACCTATCCCCAACAAGGGCAAATGGATTGGTCAGTATGATTAAACAAATAAAAATGTATGCTCTGGCATATCAAACACAGCAATAATTATGAGTGAATCAAATATAGATGTAAATGCATTAGGCGAAAAAATTGTTAGAGTTCTTAAAACAATTTTTGATCCAGAAATTCCAGTTGATATTTATGAGCTAGGACTGATCTATGACGTGTTTGTCAATGAAAATTATGACGTAAAAATTCTGATGACACTCACCACGCCCAATTGCCCAGTGGCAGAATCACTTCCCCTTGAAGTTGAAGAAAAAGTAAAATCTTTGGACGACGTAAAAGACGCCGAAGTTGAGATTACCTTTGACCCGCCATGGTCTCAGGATTTAATGAGCGAAGAAGCTAAACTCGAACTCGGAATGCTATAAAAAATGGGAGAAATTGTTAATCGTGTAGCAAAAAGCAGTCTAATTACAATAGACTTGGAAGACTTCTACCCTACAGGAACACGAACTCTTTTAGACATCAAAGATTGGCTTTATGATGGGCTTATTTTAAAGGAAAAAGAATTTCGAAATACCCTTTTAAAATTTGACTGGCATCAATTTAAAAATCATCATGTGGCATTGCATTGCAGCTCCGAAGCTATTGTTCCTGCATGGGCATTTATGCTCATTCAAACACACTTGCATGGTATTGCGAAAACAGTAATTGTAGGAACTTTAGAAACTCTAGAAACGGTATTGTATACCTCCATTATAGTCGACTTGGACCTCTCTTTTTGTAAAAACAAACCCGTTATTGTTAAAGGATGTTCCAACAAACCCGTACCTCAAAATGCATATTTGCTAATTATTGAAAAACTTCAATCTGTGGCAAAATCTATAATGTATGGCGAAGCATGCTCCTCTGTCCCACTTTATAAAAACAAATAAACCACGCTCCTTAAAATTGTGTTTTTCTGTTTTAAAAATTATATCTTTGTATTAATTTATTAACCCTAAATCAAAACCTATGAAAAAAACTTTGCTTAGTATACTAAGCCTCACTCTAAGTTTATGTTTCTCACAAAACACAGAAGAACCCAAGCCTCATTGGGTCAAAAAAGGAATCATAACGTTTCTTGTCAATCAGTCATCATTTGATAATTGGATTGCTGGTGGAATTAGTAATGTTTCTGGAACACTTGGTCTTAATTATGATTTTAATTACCAAAAAAATGATTGGACTTGGGAAAATAAGCTGATTGCAAATTTTGGCCTCACAAAAATTAAAAATCAAGATATCCAAAAATCTAGTGACCTTTTGGAATGGAATTCTGTTGTTGGAAAAAAAGCGAAAGGCTACTGGTATTACTCCGCATTTTTGAATTTTAAAACACAATTTGCAGATGATCTTAATAAAGATACTAAAGGGCCAACGAAATTTTTGTCCCCAGGCTATTTTCAATTTGGCCCTGGTATGCTATGGAAGAAAAGTGATAATTTAAAAGTAAATATAGCCCCCGCCACAAGTCGACTTATTGTGGTTGACAAAAATCTTACAGAACCTGATGAAGCCTACTTTGGTGTTGAAGAAGGGAAAAGTACACGCTATGAATTAGGTGCAGCTATAGGCGCTTACTATAAATTTAATGTGATGGAGAATATATCGATAGAAAATATTTTAAATCTATATTCCAATTATTTAGAAGATCCGCAAAATATTGATTTAGACTATACTATGAATATGATTATGAAAATCAATAAATTTATTTCAGCTAATTTATCTTATCAAACCATTTATGATGACAATGCTTTTCGTGGACTACAAACACGTCAAGTTTTTGGGATTGGAATAAATTATAATTTTTAAAATTAAAACAACAAATAGCCCTTAAA
Source organism: Flavobacteriaceae bacterium (assembly GCA_965662485.1). Lineage (GTDB taxonomy): Bacteria > Bacteroidota > Bacteroidia > Flavobacteriales > Flavobacteriaceae > UBA3537. The sequence continues at coordinate 66,418 of CBFIIL010000002.1, forward strand.
AAAAGCACCGTAGGTGCTTTTTTTGTTTTAAGATTCTTGTTCATAATCTGGATAAAGAAAATGATTATATGGAAAGCGCTGAATATGAATCTTTCGAACTTCATTGTACACTCGTGCTCTAAAATCTTCTAAATTTTCTTTGTTGATTGCCGAAATAAATAAAGAATTATCCCCAAGTTTTGACATCCAAGTCGATTTCCATTCTTCTAATGAGTAGTGGGCTTTTGTTCGTGAAATCATCAAATCTGTTTCATCAAAAGGTTCTGGACTGTAAGCATCAATTTTATTGAACACCATAAGTGTCGGTTTGTCCAAAGCCTGTATTTCCTCTAAAATTTTATTTACAGATTCTATATGCTCTTCAAAGCTAGGATGAGAAATATCAACTACGTGAAGTAATAAATCCGATTCTCTAACTTCATCGAGTGTACTCTTAAATGAGTCGACTAATTGCGTTGGTAATTTTCGGATAAACCCTACAGTATCACTCATCAAAAATGGTAAGTTTTTTACAACCACTTTTCTCACTGTTGTGTCTAGCGTAGCAAATAATTTATTTTCGGCAAAGACATCAGATTTGCTCACAACATTCATAAGTGTAGACTTTCCTACGTTGGTGTACCCTACTAGAGCCACACGAACAAGTGCTCCACGGTTGCCACGCTGAACAGACATTTGTTTGTCAATTTTTTTAATTTTAGCTTTAAGTAATGCAATTTTTTCTCGGACAATACGTCTGTCTGTTTCAATTTCAGTTTCACCAGGCCCACGCATACCAATTCCTCCTTTTTGACGTTCAAGATGCGTCCACATTCCCTTGAGACGAGGTAACAAATATTGACATTGTGCTAATTCAACCTGTGTTCTTGCATAACTTGTTTGTGCGCGTTGAGCAAAAATATCGAGAATCAAATTTGTGCGATCTAAGACTTTACAGTTTAAGATTTTACTAATATTTCTCTCTTGAGCAGCAGATAATTCATCATCAAAAATAGCAGTTCCTATTTCATTCTCTTTGATGAATTCCTCTAAATCTTTCATTTTCCCAGAACCAATAAATGTTTTAGGGTTAGGCATGTCCATTTTTTGAGTAAACCGTTTGATTACTTCACCACCTGCAGTATAGGTTAAAAATTCCAACTCATCCAAATACTCTTTTGATTGCTCTTCGTTTTGTGATTTTGTAATCACACCAATGAGTACAGCTTTTTCCAAATTAACATTCACTTTTTCTATCATAGCAGTTGCAAAATTAAACATTAATAAAGAGACAGTAAGAAAATTTCAAATGAAAAGAGATGTAGTGCATTTTGGCGATTATTTTTGCGTTTAGTCTATTTTTACTATTTGCTTTGTTTAATATGTTATGATTTTGTTAAATTCAAAAAAAACTAACCAATTTACAAGATGAAAAATATTACTACTTCACTTTTGTGCTTACTATTTTCTATGACAGTTTTTAGTCAAAACGACCTTTGTTCAGATGCTATTACTGTAAGTTGTGGTGACACTGTAACAGGTTCTACTGAAGCTGCAACTTCTACAGGCGCTCCCACTGGGTTCTGTGGTACAGGTTCTGGAGCACCTGGCGTATGGTATGAGTTTACAGGAACTGGTCAGGAAATTACATTCTCGCTTTGTGGGTCTTCCTACGATACTAAAATCCAAGTTTACTCTGGAGATTGCTCTAATTTGGAGTGTATCGATGGAAATGATGATAGCTGTAACTCTCAATCCGAAGTTTCCATAACATCAATTG
>CBFIIL010000003.1:0-66717 GCA_965662485.1 Flavobacteriaceae bacterium
GCTGTTCCTGGCGATGTGGTTGATGTACAAACTTTTAAAAAACGTAAAGGATATTACGAGGGAAAAGCAACACAATTTCATAAACTTTCCGAGCACAGAGAAACACCTTCATGTAGCCATTTTGGAACTTGTGGCGGTTGCAAATGGCAGTATATGAAATATGATCAACAGTTGTTTTTTAAACAAAAAGAAGTTACCAATAATCTTTTGCGTATTGGAAAAGTTGAACTTCCAGAAATTACACCAATTTTAGGATGTGATTCTCCTTATTTTTATAGAAATAAGATGGAATTTTCATTTAGTAATAATCGATGGCTTTCTTTGGAAGAAATTAATGCAGATAAAATAATTAATAATAGAAATGCGCTTGGATTTCATATCCCAGGGATGTGGGATAAAATTTTAGACCTTAATAAATGTTATTTACAAAAAGATCCATCAAATGCGATCCGAAATAGTCTAAAAGTTTTTGCTACCGAACAACAAATTCCATTTTTTGACCCAAGACAACAAACAGGTGTCTTGCGTACACTTATGATTCGTACAACAAGCACTGGAGAAATTATGGTTGTTGTACAGTTTTTTTCAGCGACAAAATTGCAAATAGAAACGATTATGGATTTTCTCAAAAATACATTTCCAGAAATCACTTCGCTACAATATGTCATCAATTCAAAGGGGAATGATACCATTTATGATCAAGAAATAGTTTGCTACTATGGTCAAAATTATATTGTAGAAGAAATGGAAGGTTTGCAATTTAAAATTAATGCAAAATCTTTCTATCAAACGAATTCTGAACAGGCCTATAATCTATATAAAATTACACGTGATTTTGCTGGATTAACGGGGAATGAATTGGTCTATGATTTGTATACAGGTACAGGTACAATCGCTCAATTTGTAGCTAAAAAGGCTAAAAAAGTTGTTGGTGTAGAAGCCGTTCCTGATGCCATCAAAGCCGCTAAAGAAAACGCAGAACACAACAAAATCGATAATGTAGATTTCTTTGTTGGAGATATGAAAACTGTATTCAATTCAGAATTTATAGACACACACGGACACCCAGACGTCATCATTACCGACCCACCAAGAGATGGAATGCATAACGATGTTGTTCAACAACTATTGAATATTTTACCCAAAAAAATCGTCTATGTGAGTTGCAACAGCGCAACTCAGGCAAGAGATTTGGCTATGATGGATTCAAAATATAAGATCATAAAAACTCAAGCAGTAGACATGTTTCCACAGACGCATCATGTAGAAAATGTTGTACTTTTGAAAAAAAGAATTTAGATTTTTATGAATAGAATATCTTTTTTATGGATTTTTTTGTTGTTCATCGCTTGTGAACCAGATGATGTATGTAGTGAAAATACACAAACTACCTCTCGCCTTGTTGTAGAGTTTTTTGATATCGGAATTTTAGATGAAACAAAAACCGTTGGAGGGCTTTTTGCTATTGGTATAGATGCACAAGGCAACGAAGTTGAAATTTCTGGCGAAAGCGTAAGTTCCCGTGATAAAATTGAATTACCTCTCAATGGTACAACAAATCAAACACAATTCAAATTATATAAAAATTACAGTCTTATTAATGATGTCGTACAAGGCAATCCAGACGTAATTACCGTTGCCTACACCACTTCACCGGTATATGTTTCTCGTGCATGTGGTTACAAAAATGTGTATAATATTCAAGGGTTTAGCATCGAAACGGATAGCGATCTTTGGATGGTAAATGCCGATATTATAGTGAATGATGTAACAAACGAAAATGAAACCCATGTTAAAATATTTCATTAATTCCTTTTGTTTTTTATGGATAAGTAGCGTTTCGTTTGCACAAAATGAAACTATCGATACTAGCAACAAAACCTCCACAGATAGTATTATTTTTCAAGACAAATACGGATTACGTTTTGGTGTAGATCTTAGCAAATTTGGACGTACAGCCTTTGAAACAGACTACTCGGGGTTTGAAGTTAATGCAGATTATCGTTTGGGAAGACGCTTGTATGTTGCTGGTGAATTAGGATTTGAAGAAAAAACCACTAAAACAGATTATTTAGATAGCAGTGCTAAAGGAAATTATTTTAAAGCAGGTGTCGATTATAATTTGTATAATAATTGGTTAGGAATGGAAAATTTAATCATTAGCGGTCTACGCTTTGGATTATCAAGTTTTAGTCAAACACGAGATCGTTACACTATTTATGATACTAATAGCCAAACTTGGACGCAAATTCAAAACAATGAAAGCGTTGAATTTTCAAACCTCACTGCAGCATGGGTAGAACTTATTTTTGGTTTAAAAGCTGAACTTTTTAATAATCTGTTTTTAGGATTCAATGTGCAATTAAAAGCTAGGATTTCAGAAAAATCACCAGATAATTTCGAGAATTTATATATCCCAGGTTTTGGACGAACATATGATAGTAGTAAAGTTGGCACAGGGTTCAGCTATACCCTGTCATACCTACTACCAATTTATAAAAAAGACAGAGTAAAAAAAGATGATTCAGAAGATACAGAACAACCTCTCGAAGAATAGAAAAAATTTTTCTAACGAATCAATTTTTTATATTTAATGCGCTTTGGCATAATATCTCCACCTAGTCGCTGACGTTTATTGGCTTCATATTCACTAAAACTACCCTCATAAAAATAGATTTCCGAATTGCCTTCAAAGGCCAAAATATGGGTGCAAATCCGATCTAAAAACCAACGGTCGTGACTAATTACAACCGCACACCCAGCAAAGTTCTCTAAACCTTCTTCTAAAGCCCGTAACGTATTAACATCCAAATCATTTGTAGGCTCATCTAATAGTAATACATTGCCTTCTTCTTTTAGTGTCATTGCCAAATGAAGACGGTTTCGCTCTCCTCCAGAAAGCAATTTAACTTTTTTGTTTTGCTCACTTCCTGAAAAGTTAAAACGACTCAAATAGGCACGAGAATTTACTTGTCTCCCACCCATCACTACAAGCTCCTGTTCGTCACTAAAATTTTGCCAAATCGTTTTTTCTGAATCAATATTGGAATGGCTTTGATCAACATAGGCTATTTTTGCTGTTTCACCTACCTTAAATGATCCATTATCGGGAGTTTCCTCGCCCATAATCATCCTAAAAATCGTGGTCTTTCCTGCACCATTGGGACCAATGACACCAACAATACCTGCTTGTGGTAAATTAAAATTTAAATTATCGTAAAGTAGTTTTTCACCATAAGCCTTACTAACACCTTCAGCATCAATAACATTTGTACCTAAACGTGGGCCATTTGGAATATAAATTTCTAGTTTTTCGTCAAGCTGTTTCTGATCTTGATTTAAAAGTTTATCATAATTCTTTAATCGTGCTTTTTGCTTGGTCTGACGCCCCTTTGCACCTTGTCGTACCCATTCCAACTCGCGTTCCAATGTTTTTTGACGCTTAGAAGCAGATTTATTTTCTTGAGCCAATCGTTTTGATTTTTGATCTAACCATGATGAATAATTTCCTTTCCAAGGAATACCCTCTCCTCTATCGAGTTCTAAAATCCATCCTGCCACATTATCCAAAAAATAACGGTCGTGTGTAACCGCAATAACAGTGCCTTTGTACTGCGCCAAATGCTGCTCTAACCAATGAACCGATTCTGCATCCAAATGGTTGGTAGGCTCATCCAAAAGTAATACATCAGGCTCCTGCAATAGTAAACGGCACAAGGCTACTCTACGACGTTCACCACCAGAAAGAACACCAATTTTTTTGTCGCCCTCTGGAGTGCGGAGCGCGTCCATAGCAATTTCTAATTTGGTATCAAGTTCCCAAGCATTAGCAGCATCAATTTTATCTTGTAATTCAGCTTGACGATTCATAAGCTTTTCCATACGATCAGCATCTGAATAGACTTCTTCCAAACCAAACATATCGTTTATTTTGTTGTACTCGTCCAAAATGGCTACGGTTTCTGCAGCACCTTCTTTGACCACGTCTAAAACAGTTTTTTCGTTATCCAATTTAGGTTCTTGTTCTAGATAACCAACAGAATAATCTTGTGAAAAAACCACATCGCCTTGATAATTTTTGTCAACACCTGCAATGATTTTTAAAAGTGTAGATTTTCCAGAACCATTAAGCCCTAGAATACCAATTTTAGCCCCATAGAAGAAGCTGAGATATATGTTTTTCAAAACGGGTGAATTGGCACTTTGGAAAGTTTTAGTGACCCCCGACATAGAAAAGATAATTTTTTTATCGTCGCTCATTATACACGTCCTTTTAAGGCATTAAACACCCAGGCAATAGCAAAGAACCCTACGCCAACTGCGGCAAAGCCCCAACCCGCAACATCATCGTAACGAAAAGCACCAAGTGCAATTAGAGAAACACCTACAAATATCATAATAAAAGTGGCCCAAGCCAATACTGTGTTTTTATTCATTTTGTAATTTTAAAATTTTAGGGAAATTCAAATATCGTGAATTTTAAAACTTTTATTTATGATTTTTCTAAAAAAATTCACTAAAATTTCATTGGAACTTCAATAAATAATAGCTGTGAATCCTGGTGTGCAACGATTTCAAACTGATTTAGATTAGAAACTCCCAAGGCATCTCTTTTGTTTAGTTGTTGATTTTCGATTCTTGAACTTCCAAAGACTTGCATGACATACACACCATGAGTATTAGATTTTAATTGATACAGGAACTGATCACCTGCGTTCAAATTAATTCTAGAAATTTGGGCATTCTGATAAACTTTTAGACTTGTTTCTAATTTAAAATCATCTATAGATTCTACTAAAATTTGTAATTCTCCAGCAGGAACCAGCTCAAAATGTTTTTGATCATAGCGTGGTGATACACCTTCTCTATTTGTTAAAATCCAAATCTGAAATAACTTTAAATCCTCTGTTGATGATGCATTCATTTCGGAATGGTAAACACCTGTTCCTGCTGACATCACTTGAACCTCCCCTGCCTCAACCGTTAGCCACTGTTCTGTCATGGAGTCTTTGTGTTTTAAAACCCCAGACAGTGGTACTGTAATAATTTCCATGTTATCATGAGGATGTGTGCCAAAACCCATGCCTGGAGCTATTTTATCATCATTCAAAACACGAAGTGCCCCAAAATTTATTTTATTGGTATCAAAAAAGTGTGCAAAACTAAATGAGTGATTAGCTTCTAACCAACCATGATTAACATAGCCACGAGATCTTGATGGGTGAAAAATCATCTTCATAAAAAGTATTTTAAATTATAATCATCAAGATTTACAAATCTTCGTTAAACTAAATCTAAAAAATGTAGAATATTGTTATTTTTGTTACAAAGATAACTACTATGGACTTAAACTTCAATAAAAACGAAGACCAGAACAAACTCCTCTTATCCGACCTTAGGAAACGCTTTGCAAAAGTCAAATTAGGCGGTGGGACTTCAAAAATTGAAAAACAACATGCCAAGGGTAAAATGACTGCTCGAGAGCGTATAGATTATCTTTTAGATCCAAAATCTGAATCCATTGAAATTGGTGCTTTTGCTGGCGAGGGCATGTATAGCAATCATGGTGGTTGTCCATCAGGCGGCGTAGTTGTAAAGATTGGATATATTGCAAAAAAGCAATGTGTTGTTGTAGCCAATGATGCCACAGTAAAAGCTGGTGCTTGGTTTCCAATTACTGCTAAGAAAAATTTACGTGCACAAGAAATTGCTATAGAAAACAAACTTCCCATTATATATTTAGTGGATTCTGCAGGAGTTTATTTGCCCATGCAAGATGAAATTTTTCCCGATAAAGAACATTTTGGTCGAATTTTTAGAAACAATGCTATCATGAGTAGTATGGGAATCACACAAATTTCGGCCATTATGGGAAGTTGTGTTGCTGGTGGTGCTTACCTCCCTATTATGAGTGATGAAGCTATTATTGTAGATAAAACAGCAAGTATATTTTTAGCAGGTAGCTATCTGGTAAAAGCGGCGATTGGAGAAAGCATAGATAATGAAACTCTTGGTGGAGCCACAACACATTGCGAAATTAGTGGTGTTACAGATTACAAAGCCAACAATGATAAAGATGCTTTAGATAAAATTAAATCCATTATGAACAAAATTGGGGCTGCTGAAAATGCTGGATTCAACCGTATAAAAGCTGTAAAACCCAAAGAAAATCCAGAGGATATTTTTGGTATTTTACCACGTTCTAGAGCCGATCAGTATGATACCTATGAAATTATTAAAAGATTGGTTGATGATTCAGAATTTGAAGAATATAAAGCAGGATATGGAAAAACCATCATTACTTGTTATGCACGAATTGATGGCTGGGCTGTTGGGATTGTAGCCAATCAACGAAAGTTGGTTAAAACCAAAAAAGGAGAAATGCAGTTTGGTGGTGTTATTTATAATGATAGTGCAGACAAAGCCACTCGTTTTATTGCCAATTGTAATCAGAAAAAAATTCCATTAGTCTTTTTACAAGACGTAACAGGGTTCATGGTCGGTAGTAAAAGTGAACACGGCGGAATAATAAAAGATGGAGCAAAAATGGTGAATGCCGTGAGTAACAGTGTTGTTCCAAAATTTACCATTATTACAGGCAATAGCTATGGTGCAGGGAATTATGCGATGTGCGGCAAGGCCTACGACCCTAGATTGATTGTAGCTTGGCCTAGCGCCGAATTAGCTGTAATGAGCGGTAATAGTGCTGCTAAGGTATTATTGCAAATAGAAACCGCTGCGCTTAAGAAACAAGGAAAGAAAATATCTGATCAACAAGAAGCCGAATTACTTTCAAAGATTAAACAAAAATACGACGAACAGGTTTCGCCTTATTATGCGGCGTCTCACCTTTGGACCGATGCTATAATTAACCCTCTTGATACACGCAAATGGATTAGTATGGGAATTGAAGCGGCAAACCATGCTCCTATTGAAAAAGATTTTAATTTAGGTGTGATTCAAGTTTAACGTTTCAAGTGTTTTCTGACGTTGAATTTTTCCTGAACTTGTTTCACAAAATTCTTTTATGAAGTAGATGTTTTTTGGTCGTTTTTTTGAATCTATATCACTAAAATTTAATTCCAAATCTTGTGAATTTCCTTCAATAATTAAAATTACTTTTTGCCCTAGTAATTGATCGGGGATTGAAGTAATATAAAACCGATTGTTGATTTGATCTTGAAGGGCTTTCTCTATCTGCTCTGGATATATTTTTATACCCCCTGAATTAATCACATTATCAAATCGACCTAACCATTTAAAGGAATCATTCGAAACTAGAGTAACAACATCATTTGTGTACAAAACTTCCGGGGTTAGTTTTGGAGCTTTAACCACTAGGCAACCATTATCATCAACAGCAATTGAAATATCTGGTAAAACTGTAAAGACTCCTTTTCCTTGTGATAAATTTTTTGCAGCTATATGACTGACTGTTTCTGTCATTCCATAGGTTTCAAAAATTGATGACGGATGCCCTTCCAATTGGTTTTGTAAAGCCCTAGAAACGGGTGCGCCTCCTACAATTAGAGTTTTAATTTGATTTAATTTTGAAAAAGAATTATGAACTTGTAATGGCACCATAGCCGAAAAATCATATTGCTTCGTAATGTGCTTCAAAGGACTTGAAGAAGGCTCTATGACATCCAATTTTAAACCTAAAACCCATGCACGAACAAACATCATTTTGGCGGCTATATAAGAAAAAGGCAAACAACAAAGTGCAGAATTTTCCGGTAACAAATTAAAAAAATCTCCAGTTGCTTTAGCAGAACTGATAAAAGCAGATTTTGGAGCTATAATATGCTTTGGTTTGGATGTTGTTCCAGAAGTCTTTAGGACTATATCCTTTGAATCATCAATCCAATTCAGAATAAATTCACCTAAGTGTGTCTCATTTACATTGTCACTTAAAATTAGATTCTCTGCCAAAACTTTTAAGGAATCCATAGAATAATGAATACCATTCAATTGAAACGCTTCGTTAAAGTTGTTAAAAACGGTGTTTGTGCTCAAAAACTAGTTATTAGTTACTGTTCCAAATAATTTTTCTTTCCAATTGGTCCATTCATATTTCTTAGCAAAAACAATTAAAAGAATTGGATAAATGACAAAAACAGGAAAAAACACTTCTACATTTGACATTTCTGGATCAGAAATATCTTTTAAAATAGAATGGGTTTGAAATGCTGTCCAATCTGCAGTAAGAAGAAGTGCGGCAATAAGATTATTGGCTGCATGAAAACCCAAAGCCAATTCTAAACCTTCATCCATAAGAGTCATTATACCCAATAAAAATCCTGTTCCTATATAATGTACCAAAAGGACATAACCCAACTTATCAATTTCTGGATTTGCAATGTGCAACAATCCAAATAAGGTTGAAGTTAAAATAAGTGGTACCCACCTATTTTTTGCTAAAACTCCAAGGCCTTGCATCAAATAGCCTCTAAAAAGATATTCTTCAAAACTTGTTTGTAATGGAATAAAAACAATTGAAATTAATACTAAAATTAGAAATGGGATAGGTTTAAAATTAAAGGTGTAATTTTCTGGAGAAGAGTAATATTCCAATAAAATAAAAACACACGTTGTTACCCCCCAAACTAGAAAAGCAAACCAAAAACGATTCCAGTCTATTTTAACCCTAGAAGTTGTAAGACTTCTTAAAGTTTGTTTATGAATATATTTTACGACTAAAAAAACAACCACCAACCCGACAGCAAAAGACAATAGTAATAGAAAAAGGCTAAGGTTTAAATCAAGAATTGACATCATAGCATCATAATCCAAAGATGATAAATCTCCTCCATTTGCTATTGATTTAGTTATTATTGCAATTAAAAATGGTATTTGACCAAGCTGTGATCCAATAAAAATAAGAAGAACTCCAACGAGATATAACCACCAATCATGTTCGACTTTAAATGCTTGTTTGATATACATAGTTTAAATTTTTAAATTCCACTTTTCTTTTGGGTTGTACTGCAAATTACCATTATTTATTTGTAATGGGGATAAAAAATTATTCGAAAAAAGCATACCTGTTCCCAAACCCTGAGGTCTTTTGACATTTAGATTGTAGGTCCATTGTGCAATAGCATTAAGTCCAATATTACTTTCTAATGCGCTTGTAATCCACCAGCCAATATTTTGGTTTTCAGCTAGATCAATCCACGACTGACTTCCTAAAAATCCACCAACAAGGGTGGGTTTTAAGATGATATAATGAGGATTAATAGTTTGTAGCAATTGTTTACGTCTTGTTACATCGTGAACTCCAATCAGTTCTTCATCAAGTGCAATGGGAAGTGGTGTTTTATCACAAAGTTTGGCCATTGCATCATATTGGCCTTGTTTTATAGGTTGCTCTATCGAATGTAATGCATAATCTGACAAACGCTTGAGTTTTTCCAAAGCATCAGACTCAGAAAAAGCACCATTGGCGTCAACACGAATCTCAATGGTTTTAGCATCAAATTCTTTTCTTATGGATTGAATAAGAGCCAACTCCGTTTCAAAATCTATAGCACCGATTTTCATTTTTAAACAATCAAATCCTGCATCAAGTTTAGTACGAATCTGAGATTTTATAAACTGCTTATCCCCCATCCAAATCAATCCATTAATGGGTATAGAGTCCTTACCCTCTGTAAATTTTGATGGAAATAAAACATGTGAAGATTTTGCTTTTAAATCTAAAAAAGCCATTTCTAAACCAAATTGAATTGAAGGGAATTCTATCAATTTTTTTAATAAATTTTCTAAACCCAAATTGATATGATCGCAAACCCATTGTAATGTTTGCTCAAAATCAGGTCTATCATCACAACTCAATCCACGAAACATTCCACACTCTCCTATGCCATTAAAATTTTTATTTTCAATGTTGATAAACCATGTATCTTTTGTGGTTAATACGCCTCTAGAAGTCCCACTAGCTTGTTTAAATTGTAATTGATATTTATAAAACGAGGCTTTCATTTATATTAATTTATCAAGAGTGAAGGTTTTCAATAATCAGTGCCACAGCAAATAAGAGCGCCAAAACGAAGGTTGACAATGCTACACGTTTTAGATGAGGGTCAAAGTCTTTTGGATTCTTAATAAAAAAAACAGCCTTTAAATGAAATAGTAAAGGTAAAAATGCAATCCAACTCAAATACATGATTTTTGAGTATGATATTGAAAATTGAAAAATCAACATTAATACGATTGCAGAAAGTATCAAGGCGAAATGATATATTTTTGATGACTTCATCCCTAAATATCCAGCCAATGTAATTTTATTAGATTTCAAATCAGTTTCTAAATCTCTCATGTTATTTAAATTCAAAACAGCAGCACTAAGACATCCAATTGCAGTTGCTGGAATTAGTAGCATCGAATCTAGATCTTTAGCAAATAAAAAATACGTCCCCATAACGCTAAGCCAACCAAAAAATAAAAACACCATCAAATCGCCAAGAGCCCTGTAACCATAGGCCGATTTTCCAACGGTATAGGTGATTGCTGCATATATTGAAATTGCCCCTAAAACAATGAAAATTAATGAATTAAATAGTTGACTAACTCCAAAAGCCATATACGTCAAAAGAAGGGCTAAAATTGCACTCAATATTGCGTTTATGATTACAGCATTTTTCATTTGTTTTGGGGAAATCGCACCACTTTGTAAGGCGCGTTCTGGTCCAATTCTTGAGTTATTGTCTGTCCCTTTGATACCATCGCCATAGTCGTTGGCTAAATTTGATAAAATTTGAAAACTAAGCGTTGTAAGAATTATAAAAATAAAAATTAGTATATCGAAAAAACCTGAGAAGTATGCATAACTTGAACCTACAACCGCTCCTGAAATGGAAAGCGGCAAGGTGCGTAATCGAAACGCTGAAATCCAAGTTTTTAGTCGCGCCATACTACGGAATCCATTTTTTATTAAAATTTGGTGGACGTTTTTCTAAAAATGCATCTCTTCCCTCTTTGGCTTCATCGGTCATGTAGGCCAATCGAGTGGCTTCTCCTGCAAAAACTTGTTGGCCAACCATACCATCATCTGTTAGGTTCATGGCAAACTTTAGCATTTTTATTGAAATTGGTGATTTTTCTAAAATTTCTTGTGCCCATTCAAAGGCTGTTTGTTCTAATTTTTCGTGAGGAATCACCGCATTAACCATACCCATTTCATAAGCCTCTTGTGCAGAATAGTTTCTTCCTAAAAAGAAAATTTCACGTGCTTTTTTTTGACCAACCATCTTAGCTAAATATGCAGATCCATAACCACCATCAAAACTAGTAACGTCAGCATCGGTTTGTTTAAAAATTGCGTGTTCTTGACTCGCTAATGTCAAATCGCAAACAACATGTAAACTATGCCCACCTCCAACAGCCCAACCAGATACAACAGCAATCACAGCTTTTGGCATAAAACGAATAAGTCGTTGGACCTCTAAAATATTCAATCGGTGATAACCATCTTTTCCTACATAGCCTTCTTGTCCTCGTGCTTTTTGATCGCCACCACTACAAAAAGAAAATACGCCATCTTTTGGCGATGGTCCTTCTGAACTTAACAAGACAACTCCAATGGAAGTATCTTCGTTGGCATCATGAAAAGCAGTTAATAATTCTGACGTTGTTTGAGGACGAAATGCATTTCTTACTTCTGGACGATTGAATGCTATTCGCGCTACCCCATCACACTTTTTGTAAGTAATATCTTCAAATTCAATTGCAGTTTTCCATTGTATTGTACTCATAATTCGGTGTTATTTGTTGACTAAATAAATCCCATCGGTTTCAAGACGTACTAAACGCTTTTTATAAAGTGTCCCTAATGCTTTTTTAAAGGTCTTTTTGCTCATTTGCACTACTTCTCTAATTACTTCTGGAGAAGACTTATCAGTGATGTCTAAAAATCCATTATTATCATTGATAAAATCCAAAAGCGATTGAGCGCTTGGCTCAATATTACGATAACCGATTTGGGAAAGACTGATGTCAATTTTATTGCTGGGTCTAATTTTTTTGACAATACCTTTTAACTTATCTCCAATGCTTAAATCTTTAAAAATATCATCTTTAAAAATTAATCCTAAATGGCGTTTATTGATGATGACATTCATACCAAGATCAGAGGGGTGAGAAACAATCAAATCGACTTCTTCAAAAGGTTCAACGGTAAGTTCTTTGTTGTCCAAAAAACGATTGGTTTTGCTAGATGCCACCAAACGCTCTGAGGTCTCATCCAAATAGCAGTATACCAAATACCATCCTCCTTTTTTCATTTTAAAAGCTTGCTCTCGAAAAGGACAAAACAATTCTTTAACCATTCCCCAATCTAAAAAAGCACCAAATTCATTGACAGCATTACAACGTAAAAGGGCAAATTCTCCTTTTTTTATGTATGGCGTATCTGTAACAGCAACCAATCGCTCATCATTATCCAAATAGACAAAAACATCTAAAACGTCATCAATTTCAAAAGTATTTGGAACATATCTGTTTGGCAATAAAACCTCATTGTCCTCATCATCACCCAAAAAAAGTCCTGGATCTGTATCCCTTAAAATTCTTAATCTATTGTACTCCCCTAATTGAATCATTGTGCAAAGGTAAGCATAATGCAACAGAAATGTAACTCCAATACGACAAATTGAAATCCATAAATTGAGATTAAAATCTACCTCAAAAAAATATTTAATTTATGTTCATTGCATTGATAAGATTATAATTTTAAGATTGAATTTTTACAATATCCTCAAAAATTTAATAAAATTTCATTCTACGAAGTTTAAAGTTGACAATTTGTATAATTTAGCTGAAATGAAAAAATTCACCATTATAGTTCGTTGCAATGATCAACAAGGAATAATTTCAGCCACAACTAGTTTTATACTTGAAAATCAGGGAAATATCACCTATGTAGATCAACATGTCGACCACGAACAAGGTGTGTTTTTTATGCGTTTAGAATGTGATTTTCTAAGCACACTATTTTCAAGCATTGAATTCTCAAAATCATTTGAAAAATCAGTTGCTAAGAAGTTTAACATGAATTGGGAATTGTTTGATTCTGAATCTATACCAAAAATGGCGCTTTTTGTGTCGAAGTATGACCATTGTTTATATGATATTTTAGGCCGTTTTAAATCTGGTGAACTAAAAGTTGAAATACCATTTATTTGCAGTAATCATAAAGATTTGGGGGAAATTGCGGAGCGTTTTGACATCCCTTTCTTTCATGTGCCCATTTCTGCTGAAACACGAAAAGAGGCAGAACTTCGACATTTGGAGTTACTTAAATCATATGATGCAGATTTTGTGGTATTGGCACGTTATATGCAAATAATTCCACAAGGATTAATTGATGCCTACCCCTCAAAAATCATAAATATTCATCACTCTTTCTTACCTGCATTTGTGGGTGCAAAACCTTATCATTCTGCATTCGAGCGTGGTGTGAAAATTATTGGAGCAACCTCACATTATGTAACAACAGAATTGGATGCTGGCCCTATTATTGAGCAAGATGTATCTCGAGTATCGCACACTCATACCATAAAAGATTTAATCAGCAAAGGTAGGGATTTAGAGAAAATTGTACTTTCCACAGCTATTAAACATCATATTCAAAGAAAAGTGATGGTATATGATAATAAAACAGTTATTTTTTCTTGATTTTATAAAAAAAAGCATCATGAAAAATCATAATGCTTTTCTTTAAATTTTAAAGCTTATTCTAATAAACAGATTCCTTACCAAAATGTTTAGTTAGTAAATAATACACAACTGCGCGGTATTTATTGCGGTTAGACTGACCATAAAGGTCTAGAACTTTGTTGATACCTTCATCTAATTTTGGAGAATCGCTCAGTCCTAGTTTTTTGATTAAAAAGTTGTTACGGATGGTTTCAATCTCATTTGGATCGCTTCCAGCAACAGTACTTGCATCATCTTTATAGATAGAAGGACCACAGCCAATAGTGACTTTTGTTAATAATTCCATATCTGGATTTACATTACATTTCGATTTTAAATCCTCCGCATACTTTTCAATAAGTTGTTCTTTTTTGTTCATAACAATTCTAGGGTTTATTAATAATTATTTTGGTATTGTCAAACACAATATCCTATACGACATGACACATAATTTTTAAAAAAGTCACATTTTTTTTCAAAAAAGTTAGACTAATTGATCAAAATAAGAGAGAAGAATCTTATCGTTTTCGGAATATGGAGTAAATATTTCAAGTAGTTTTGGTGTATTATTGTCATTAAAAAATGTAAATAAAGCATCATTTAATGTCGCTATTGAATCAGCAGAACTATATGTGAATCCAAAATCTTGAGCAAGAGTTTTTGCAGAACGTTGGTGCTTGGTTTCAAAATAGGTTTCAAAAAGTTCAGAATTATCATTTCCTGGTAAAATTCTAAAAATCCCACCGCCATTATTATTAACAACAATAATTTTAAAGTTATCAGGAATATAATTGTTCCATAGACCATTGATGTCATACAAAAAACTTAAATCGCCTGTAATCAAAAGCGTAGGAAGTTGAGATACAACAGAAGCTCCAACAGCGGTACTTGTAGAGCCATCTATGCCACTAGTTCCCCTGTTACAGTACAAATGAATCGAGCTATCAAACTCAAAAAGCTGCAAATAACGAATTGCAGAGCTATTTCCCGACTGAACCATATAATTATTTGGTATTGCTTCAGAAATCAATTCAAAGGCCTTAAAATCACTAAAAGGCATGGATTTTAGGTAGTTGGTGTGTCTTTTTAAACGCAATTGTTTTATGGCGTTCCAAGTTTTAAAATAAGTACTGTCTGATGATTTTGAGGATTTAAACAATGCTTTAAAAAATACAGTTGGAGTGCATTTAAAATGCTTGTTTAAACAAAAGTAAGTGTCGTTTGCCTTATGGTTGTCAATATGCCAATGCTGGTTGGGTTTGTAATCCCTTAGAAATGCTTTTACTTTTTTGGATACAATAAGTCCACCAAAAGTGACCAATAAATCAGGTTGAAGTTGTTTAAATTCATTCTTTTTTAAAGGTGCTATCAATTGATCAATTGAGGGGAAAAAATTTGGATGGTGCAAATTAGAGGTGGTCTCTGTAAGGACGATTACAGAGGGGTCATTCGCTAAATGTTCTATAATTGATGATTCCAAAGAATTTGGAGGTTTTACGCCCACCAATACTAGCTTTCTTTTAGCATTTTGCCACGTTTTTAGTGTTGAATTGCTAATTTGAATAGAAGTGTTGAGTAATTCTTTTTTTAAAACACTCTGTATTAAAATAGGTTGATTTACAGTTTCATATAAAGGTTCATCAAAAGGAATATTAATATGTACTGGACCCATTTTTTGTTGAGCGTTATCAAGTGCTTTAGAGATGAGTATTTGCGCTTTTTTTTGAAAATATTGCACTCCAAAAGGAAAGCGTTTTTTTGTTGGTTTCAAATTGGCTTCAAAAAGAACATGCTTACCAAAAGCATGGGGTTGAATAATGGTTTGACCATCGCCAACATTGATAAGATGCGGAGGACGATCGGCAGAAATAACCACCAATGGTAGACCAGTATAAAATGCTTCTGCAACAGCAGGATAATAATTTAATAATGCACTACCAGAAGTACAAACAACTGCTACAGGTTCTGAAGTTTGTTGAGCAATACCCAATGCAAAAAAGGCAGCAGAACGTTCGTCAACAATACTATAACACTTAAAAAAAGATTGATTCGTAAAACCAATAGTAAGCGGTGCGTTACGACTCCCCGGTGAAATTACAATATGTTTTACACCTTTGGCTTCGCAAAGTTGGATTATGAATTGTGCTAAATCGTGTTTTGGCCATTTCATTAGTGTGCAAAGGTATTCATTTTGCACCATTTTGTTATGTTAAAAAAGATGTAATTTAAGAACCTAAAACAGACTTTATGGTGTTCAATTTTTCCTCTGTTTCGTTCCATTCTTTGTCCACATCGGATTTTGAAGTAATTCCACCTCCTGCAAAAAGTGTTGCAAAATTATTTTCAAAATGCATACATCGCAAATTAACGACTAGGTTTGTAAATGGAATATGATTTTCATTGGGTATGTTTATTTCACCTAGAAAACCTGAGTAATATGCACGATTTATGGTTTCATTATTTCCAATAAAGTCCATAGCCAAAGATTTTGGCGTACCACAAACAGCTGGTGTTGGATGAATACTAAAAATTAGATTTTTTAGAGATTCTGAAGTCACCTTAAGTTTACCTATTAAAGTTGTTTGAAGATGCAACAGTTTTCCTGCTTTTATAGTTTTTGGAGCAGAAACTTCTAATTCTGTAAGGTGCTGTGACAATTCATTTTTTAAAAATTCTGTTACGATTTTTTGTTCTTCATGATTTTTGGTGTCCCACTCCACTTGAGACAAGCCCTTGTAAACTTGTGTTCCTGCCAAAGCCATGGTCCTTACTTTTCGACCTTTAATTTTCAATAGTGTTTCGGGTGAAGCCCCTAACCAAAATCCTGTTTTCGGATGAAACCAACAGTAGACATAAGCTTCTGGATAAGAAGTTGCAATGGACAAAAAAAGTTCAATCTCATCGTAGTTATGAAATTCTAATGTTAAGGTTCGTGCCAAAACTACTTTCTCTAATTCAGATGAATTAATCTCATCTATGGCTTGGCGGATTAAATTTTTATGTATTGATGGTTCTGACTTTAGAGCAGTTGGATTATTTTTTTTTAAAGAAATTGGTGTAGTGTCTAAATGCAATTCTTTTGATGCTTCTAAAGGGATTAAATATGTTGGAATTGTATTATCAAACGGGGAAAAAACAAATCCTATTTCTTTAAAATCTGAGGTTGTGTATGTTTTAGTGTTTGTTTGAAGTGTGGCTTTGATTGAAGTTTTACCAAAATCAGAATATAAAACAAATGGCTTGTTTTCTTGAATTTGTAATTTTATTAAACCAAAGAAAGAGTTGGGCATTATTAGTTATTTTGGAAGTGTGATTGTCGTTAATTTACACAAAGAAACAAGATCATTATTATCATTTGTAACTTTAATATCAAATACCTGAGTTGTTCGACCGCTATGTATACATTTTGCTTTAGCATAAACAAACCCCTCTTTCACACTTTTTACATGTTGAGCCGATAGATCTATACCGCGCACAAAATAGGTGTCTGTATCTAGAAAAATATGTGCTGCAAAACTACCTACGGTTTCAGCCAGTGCTGCAGTTGCTCCACCATGAAGCACTCCATCGGGCTGATGAACACGATTGTTTACAGGCATTTTTGCAATGATAAAATCGTCTCCAGCATCTACAAATTCAATTTGTAGAGTTTCCATTAAATTACCTTTACAGACCTTATTGGCTTCATGTAGTAATTCTTCTTTGGATAATTTCATTAGTTTTAAAATTTTAGTAAAAATACAAAAAGAAAAAACGGCTGAATAGCCGTTGAACGTTAAAAATTAATCAAAAAAAAGCGCAATTAAAATTGCGCCTTTTTTTTAAAGTTAAATTGGTATTACAATTAAGCAGTCTTTTTAACAGCTAAAGAGTAAATAACTAGTCCAAATCCAATCTTGTTGATTGCATCTGCAATGTTGTAAAGAACTTGCATGTCAAGCTCCATTCCGAAGAATTGTCCTGCTGCTCCATACCATCCCTCAGTTCCAGCCATGTAACCTACTGGATAAATTGCCCATCCAACAAGTACAAACCAGCAAAGGATTTTGTGAGCATGTAAAACATCTCCACCAGCTTCTTTAGCTAATTTTGCTGCTCCACCTAACCAGATTTCATAAACAATCACGAAATAAGCAATACCTGAAATAGTACCCCAGATTACTGCGTCTCCTCCAGATTCTCCAATGTAACCAGTTACAAGCATAATAACAGATAATAAAATCATCTTGTTAAGTAATGTTTTTGTAGCACCAGCCACCTTAAGAATCAAATAGAATTCAACACACATTAATGGTACTGTAAGAATCCAATCTACATAACGGAATGCTGTAACATTTTCAAGTGCTCCAGCCATAGCCGCATCTCTCATGTACCAGTAATGAACTGCTGCAATGAAAGTAATTAAACCAGAAACTAAAACTGAAGATCTCCATTTTTTGTCAAATTGGTTTAATGAAAGGAAAAAGAAGGCAGATGCTGCCATCATAGCCATACATCCAATAAAGAATGTGAAATTCACTGGGTCGTTAACGTTACCAGTAACGTCTGCAACAAGTGGTAAGAATAAATTTGTCATTTTTCTAAAAATTTTGTTAGTTTTGTTTTAACAAATGTATCAATTTTTTAGACAAAAGTTTATCAAATGAATTTTTTTTTGCTCCAAAACTGATTATTTAACAAATATTTATGAAAAAAAATTACAGATTCTCAATCGTGTTTAGCTTCCTTGGATTGTGGATTACTACCTTATTTCCCGAAGATTTTGAACTTTTTTTAGGCTTTTTTCTCATTTTCACATTTGGGATGATACATGGTTCTAATGATATGTTGATTGTTAATAAACTAACAAATCTTAAAAAAACGAGTTTTATCAAAACCCTCGCAACATATCTCCTCGTTGTCAGCATTGCGGTGTTAATTTTCTACTGGCTACCTAGTATTGCATTAATCCTTTTTGTTTGTTTTAGCGCCTATCATTTTGGAGAACAGCACTGGGAAGAAAGTCTTGAATCAATTACGAATACATCGAAAAGACTTTATTTTTTCGCCTATGGTCTTTTTGTTTTATTTATGGTGTTTTATTTTAATGAAGCAAGTGTTAAAATGATTGTGAATGAAATCAGTGGGATGACATTAAATCAATTATATACTGAACATGTATTAATAACACTTGGAGTTTTTATGCTAAGCTTTTTAGCTGTAATGTTGAGACAGAAAGAAATTAAGTTAAATACAGTTATAACAGAGCTGTTTACTCTTTTGGTGCTTGTTATAATATTCAAATCCTCTTCGCTCATATGGGGGTTCACCATTTATTTTATCATCTGGCACAGTATCCCATCATTATTGGAGCAAATACGATTTGCATATGGTAGTTTAGACCGAAAAAATATTATAAATTATACAAAAGCTGCCCTTCCTTATTGGCTAGTTTCTTTGGTTGGAATGACTTTACTTTATTTTGTTTTTAAGGACGAAAAACATTTTTATAGTTTGTTCTTTGCTTTTATTGCCGCTGTAACCTTTCCACATTCTATTGTAATGTTGAAAATGTTCACTAAAAAAAGTAAACATTTTTAATAAAAAAAAAGCACAACCAAATGGTTGTGCTTTTTTAAATCAGTAAAATTAATTTTTATTTAACTTCTTCGAAATCAACATCTTCAACATTGTCGCCTTCAGATTGTGCATCTGAACCAGCTTCTGGACCAGCATCTCCACCTGCAGCTTGCGCTTCTTGTTGAGCTTTGTACATTTCTTCGCTTGCAACTTTCCATGCCTCGTTGATTTTTTCTAAAGCAGGATCTATAATTGCAATATCTTTTGTTTCGTAAGCTTTTTTCAATTCTTCCAAAGCAGCTTCAATTGGTTGTTTTTTGTCGTCTGACAACTTATCACCAAATTCTTTTAATTGCTTTTCTGTTTGAAAAATCATCGCATCGGCACTGTTGAGCTTATCAGCAGTCTCCTTTGCCTTGGCATCAGCTTCAGCATTTGCTTCTGCGTCTTGCTTCATTTTCTGAATTTCCTCTTCGGTCAAACCAGATGACGCTTCAATACGAATATCTTGCGATTTATTAGTTGCTTTATCTGTTGCAGAAACCTTTATAATTCCATTGGCGTCAATATCAAAAGTAACTTCAATTTGAGGTACACCTCTTTGTGCTGGTGGAATTCCATCTAAATGAAAACGTCCAATAGTTTTGTTATCGCCTGCCATAGCACGTTCCCCTTGAAGCACATGAATTTCTACAGAGGGCTGATTATCAGCAGCTGTTGAAAATACTTGTGATTTCTTTGTTGGAATTGTTGTATTGGCTTCTATTAACTTTGTCATTACATTACCCATAGTTTCAATTCCAAGCGATAATGGAGTAACGTCCAAAAGCAATACATCTTTAACATCTCCTGTCAGTACTCCGCCTTGAATGGCTGCTCCTACGGCAACAACCTCATCTGGATTTACACCTTTATTAGGTTTTTTACCAAAAAATTGCTCAACCGCCTCTTGTACTGCTGGAATACGTGTTGATCCTCCTACCAATATGATTTCATCAATATCGCTTTTTGAAAGACCTGCGGCTTTTAGTGCAGTTTCACATGGCTTGATTGTTCTTTTTACTAAATCATCGATTAATTGCTCAAATTTTGAACGCGACAATGTACGTACTAAGTGTTTTGGTCCGCTAGCCGTTGCTGTTACATAAGGCAAGTTGATCTCTGTTTGAGCAGAAGATGAAAGTTCAATTTTTGCTTTTTCTGCAGCTTCCTTTAAACGCTGAAGCGCCATAGGATCTTTTCTAAGGTCCATATCCTCATCAGCTATAAATTCTTCTGCTAACCAGTTTATAATTTTTTCATCAACATCATCACCTCCTAGGTGTGTATCTCCATCTGTAGAAAGTACTTCAAATACACCATCTCCAAGTTCCAAAATAGAAACATCGTGAGTACCACCACCAAAGTCAAAAACAACAATAGTTTGGTCTTTCCCTTTTTTATCTAATCCATAAGCCAATGCAGCAGCTGTTGGCTCATTTATAATTCGTCTTACTTTTAAACCTGCAATTTCGCCAGCTTCTTTTGTGGCTTGACGTTGCGCATCATTAAAGTAGGCAGGAACCGTAACTACAGCTTCTGTTACTTCTTGATCTAAAAACTCCTCTGCAGTTTTTTTCATTTTCTGAAGGACCATAGCAGAAAGCTCTTGTGGTGTGTACAAACGTCCATCGATATCCACACGTGGTGTATCGTTATCTCCCTTAACTACTTGATATGGGACACGCCCAACCTCTTGTTTAGATTCAGAGAATTTGTTACCCATAAAACGCTTTATAGAGTATACGGTTTTCTTAGGGTTTGTAACAGCTTGACGTTTTGCAGGATCGCCTACTTTTATTTCGCCGCCTTCTACAAAAGCAATTACTGAGGGTGTAGTGCGTCGTCCTTCGGCATTGGTGATGACTACAGGCTCATTACCTTCCATAACAGAAACACATGAGTTGGTCGTTCCTAAATCAATTCCAATAATTTTACTCATAATTTATATGTTGTTTAGATTGTTTTTATTTTATATATCTCTATAGTCAATCATTATGCCATGACAGAAAATATGACAAGGTGTCATATAAAAACGTTTCTTTTTCACTATTTTTACCAAAAATATTAAGGCATCATGTCAAATAAAAAAGAATATAAGCGCATCACTGTCAAGTCTTTAGTAGAAATGAAATCTACAGAAGAAAAGATTTCGATGCTAACGGCCTATGATTATACCATGGCAAAAATTGTTGATGGCGCAGGGGTAGATGTGATTCTTGTTGGCGATTCTGCAAGTAATGTTATGGCTGGACACGAAACTACATTGCCCATAACATTGGATCAAATGATTTATCATGCATCATCAGTGGTTCGTGCTATTGAACGCTCACTTGTGGTTGTTGATTTGCCTTTTGGAACGTATCAAAGTGATTCTAAAGAGGCTTTGCGGTCTGCTATTCGCATCATGAAAGAAAGTGGTGGTCACGCTGTAAAACTCGAAGGAGGAAAAGAAATAAAAGATTCAATAAAAAAAATACTTAATGCTGGAATACCAGTGATGGGACATTTGGGACTTACCCCTCAGTCAATATATAAATTTGGCACTTACACTGTTCGTGCAAAAGAGGAAGAAGAAGCTGAGCAACTTCTAAAAGATGCAAAAATGTTAGAACGCATTGGGTGCTTTGCCATTGTTCTTGAAAAAATTCCCGCAAAATTAGCCAAAGAAGTTGCAGAAAGCATTAGTATTCCTGTTATTGGTATTGGCGCTGGCGCTGATGTAGACGGGCAAGTTTTGGTGCTTCATGATATGATTGGAATGACACACGAATTCAATCCACGCTTTTTAAGACGTTATATGAACCTCTACGAAACTATGACCACAAGTATTGGGCAATATGTAAATGATGTAAAATCATCTGATTTTCCCAATGCTGAAGAGCAATACTAAGTCATGTCTAGAGTCGTTACAAATGCCTCAAACGTACAAGTCATTTATGAAGACAACCATCTGATAGCAGTCAATAAACGTGTTGGTGATATCGTTCAGGGTGATAAAACTAATGACTCGCCTCTATCAGAAATAATTAAAGCATATCTTAAAAAAAAGTACAACAAGCCAGGCGCAGTTTTTCTTGGTGTTGTTCATCGGCTTGATCGCCCTACTTCTGGTGTCGTTATTTTTGCGAAAACATCAAAAGCGCTTTCGCGTATGAATCAACTATTTCAAGAGAAGAAAATTGATAAAACCTATTGGGCACTTGTAAAAAATAATCCACCAAAGCAAAAAGATACTCTTGTGCATTGGTTAAAGAAAAACCAAAAAACAAACACATCAAAAGTTTACCCCAAAGAAGTAAATGGAAGCAAAAAAGCTATTTTACATTACACCACAATTTTTAAACTTGATGCTTACCACTTATTAGAGATCACACTTGAAACTGGTCGCTCACACCAAATAAGAAGCCAATTATCGTATATTGGTTGTTCAATTAAAGGAGATTTGAAATATGGCTTCAAAAGAAGTAATCCAGACGGAGGAATTCATTTACATGCAAAAAAAGTAAAATTTATTCATCCTGTTTCCAAAACCCCAATCTCTATATGTGCCAAGCCCCCAAAAGATGTATTATGGAACGAATGTTTAAAAAAGTACTGATATGGAACATATTAAACAACTTAAAAACACACAAAAAACCTTTTTCAAATCTGGAAAAACTCGAGATATATCATTTATTAAGGCAAAACTAAAAGCACTCAAAAGCACAATCATTTCAAATGAAAATGCAATTTATGATGCACTTTACAAAGATTTTAAAAAATCTAAATTTGAAACTTATTTTAGTGAAATTGGCATTCTAATTTCCGAAATAGAAATGACACTAAAAAACATTGAAAAATGGAATAAACCAAAGAAAGTGCGATCTGCTGCACTTAATTTTCCTTCGAAAGACTATATTTTTAGCGAGCCGTACGGAACAGTTCTTATTATTGCGCCATGGAATTATCCATTTCAGCTAGCTATAGCCCCCATTATTTCGGCCATAGCAGCAGGAAATACTGTTATACTAAAGCCAAGCGAGCTCACACCTCATACAGCACAAATTATTGAAGATATTCTTTCTGATGTATTTAAAAAAGCACATTTAAGCGTTATTCAAGGAGGAGTCCCAGAAACAACTGCTCTTTTGGACGAACGCTGGGATTACATTTTTTTTACTGGAAGTGTCCCCGTAGGAAAAATTGTTGCCAAAGCAGCTGCTCAATATATGACTCCAGTAACTCTGGAATTGGGCGGCAAAAACCCATGTATTATTGATGATAGTGTTGATATAAAATTAACAGCAAAACGTTTGGTTTGGGGCAAATTTGTCAATGCTGGACAAACTTGTATTGCTCCTGATTACATTTTAGCAAAAGAATCTATAAAATCTGAGCTCATCGAACAGCTCAAGATTGAAATTACAAAAGCATATGGGGAAAATCCTCAACAATCTGAAGATTATCCTAGAATTGTAAACGGTAAAAATCTTAAACGACTTGTAGATATGCTAAAAGAGGGCGACATTGTACATGGTGGTGACATTGATAATGATGATAACTATCTTGCTCCAACGCTAATAAATGAACCCACATTGGATAGTAAAGTAATGAAAGGTGAAATATTTGGTCCAATCTTACCCATCTTAAAATATTCGGATACAACAGAAATCTCCAATATCATTAGCCGTTTTGAAAAACCCCTGGGTTTTTATGTGTTTTCAAACCGTAAAGAATTCTATACAACGCTCATCAAAACATTTAGTTTTGGGGGCGGATCTATAAATGATACTATGATTCATTTTGGCAACCCTAGATTGCCTTTTGGTGGTGTTGGCGATAGCGGTATTGGTGCTTATCATGGGCGTCTTGGATTCGATACATTTTCGCATAAAAAAGGAATAACTATCAAAGCCAATTGGTTGGATATTCCA
The DNA here is from genome assembly GCA_965662485.1 of Flavobacteriaceae bacterium. Lineage (GTDB taxonomy): Bacteria > Bacteroidota > Bacteroidia > Flavobacteriales > Flavobacteriaceae > UBA3537. The sequence goes on from CBFIIL010000003.1 coordinate 24,213, forward strand.
CTGCGATATGCACCCTACAAAAACAAACTTAAAAAAATAAAAAATGCTTTTAAATGGTTGGGTTAAAATACTTAAAAGTCACAATAGATTTTTCTTATTATAAACACCTAAACCATTTATTTTCAGTTATTTATGTAATTTATATAAAGCTTTAATTTAATTTAACCCAACCACCCCTCTCGATCTAAACTTCGGTACTGAATAGCTTCACTAATATGCATGCTTTCTATAGATTTTGAAGCTTCCAAATCGGCAATTGTACGTGCCACTTTTAAGATTCTATCATAGGCTCTAGCCGATAAATTTAAACGTTCCATAGCCTGCTTCAAAAGTGACTTTGAAACCTCATCCAAAACACAAAAATTCCGTATGTGTTTAGTTTGCATTTGAGCATTATAATGAACTGCACTCAAATTCTCAAAACGTTGAGTTTGCAATTGTCTTGCTTTTGTTACTCGTTCTCTAATGATTATGGAAGATTCGCCGCGACGTTCTTCAGTCAGTTTTTCAAATGGAACTGGCGTTACCTCCACGTGAATATCAATACGATCTAATAACGGACCTGAAATTTTCCCCATATATCGTTGTATTTCAGCAGGAGACGAAGTTAATGGTGCTGATGGATCATTAAAAAAACCGCTTGGGCTTGGGTTCATACTAGCTACTAGCATAAAACTACTCGGATAAGTAACGGTAAACTTTGCTCTAGAAATCGTAACTTCCAAATCCTCCAATGGTTGGCGCATTACTTCTAGAACAGAACGTTTAAACTCCGGCAACTCGTCTAAAAACAACACCCCATTGTGTGCCATTGAAATTTCACCCAGCTGAGGGTACTGCCCCCCACCTACGAGAGCAACATCTGAAATGGTATGGTGTGGCGAACGAAATGGACGCTGAGTCATCAAACCTGATGGTGAACGCAATCGTCCAACAACAGAATGAATTTTGGTCGTTTCTAAAGCTTCTTGCAACGTCATTGGAGGTAAAATAGACGGTAATCGCTTGGCTAACATTGTTTTTCCGCTTCCTGGTGGCCCAATTAATATGATATTATGACCTCCAGCAGCGGCAATTTCCATACAACGCTTTATGCTTTCTTGACCCTTTACGTCTGCAAAATCAAATTCTGGTCTCAATAATGCGCTTTCAAATTCTTTATTTATATCAAAATGTGTTGGTCTTAGTGTTTTATTTTTATCAAAGAAGTTGATTACATCAATAATGTGCTTAACGCCATAAACCATCAGTCCTTGAACAATGGCAGCTTCTTTGGCATTTTCATCAGGGAGAATAAACCCCTTAAAACCTTCTTCCTTGGCCTTAATAGCAATTGGCAAAGCCCCTTTTATAGGCTGAAGACTGCCATCTAAAGATAATTCACCCATAATTACATAACGCTCCATTTCTTGAGCTTTAATTTGATTTGAAGCTGCAAGAATTCCCACTGCTAGGGTTAAATCATAAGCAGAGCCCTCTTTACGCATATCTGCTGGAGACATATTGATGATGATTTTTTTACCTGGAATCCTAAAGCCATTGTTTTCTAGTGCAGCTGCAATTCGAAAATTACTTTCTTTTATGGCATTATCAGGAAGACCTACAAGATGATAACCAATGCCATTATCAACATTGACTTCTACGGTGATGGTGTGGGCCTCTACACCAAAAACAGCGCTTCCATAAACTTTTTTTAACATATGATAGATTTGAGTATTTAAAAATATGAAAAATAATCAAACTGTTATTTGATTTTTAAAATGTTAATGTTTGTTTAATTATTGATAATAAACTTTGAACAAGCTTTATTTTTGTAGAAATCAATTTAACAATGGCTAAAAAAACTAAACTTACTAAACAAAGACTTATTGAATTATTTATGGACAATGTTTTGGAACACAATGAAACTCCAAAAAGCGTCTATGCATTTGCAAAAATGAATCATTTTGAAGAATCCGAATTTTATAGCTTTTTTGGTTCATTTCAAGCTCTTGAATCTTCAATATTTGAAACTTTTTTCGACAATACGATAAAAACCCTTAAAAAAAGTAAAGACTACAAAAATTACGACGCTCAAAATAAATTATTGAGCTTTTATTTTACTTTTTTTGGAAATCTTACTGCTAATCGTAGCTATGTTGTCCATGCTTTGGAAACTTCAATTGGAGGGCTTAATACCCTAAAAAAACTCAAACCACTACGAAAAAAGTTTCTTGAATTTGTCGATGAATTAGAACTTGTTGATTTTGAAATAAAAAATAAACGCATTGATGATATTAAAGATAATGTGGTGAATGAATCCTATTGGATTCAGGCACTTGTAACACTAAAATTTTGGTTAGATGATGACTCTACAGATTTTGAAAAGACTGATCTTTTTATTGAAAAATCTATTGCAGCAAGTTTCGAATTAGCACACACCAAACCTCTAAAGAGCGTTGTAGATTTTGGAAAGTTTTTGTTTAAAGAAAAAATGGGGGCTAATTAATGAAATCAATAGACCGAATCCCAACATCAAAATTACAACGTGCCTCAAAAATTGTTTCAACAGGAGCAAAAGTTGGAGTTAATTATATTAAGTATTACGGAGAAAGATTGAGTAAATCTGAAGAAATTGCAAAAGACAATTTAAATAAAAATAATGCTGACGATATTTACAGTGGACTAAAACAGCTAAAAGGAAGTGCTTTAAAAGTTGCACAAATGCTCAGCATGGAAAAAAATATTTTACCACAAGCTTATGTTGAGAAATTCTCTTTGGCTCAATTTTCCGTTCCGCCTCTATCCTCTCCTCTGGTTGTCAAAACATTCAAAAAATATTTTGGCAAAGCACCTGATGTTATTTTTGATGAATTTGATGCTAATTCTGTTAACGCAGCTAGCATTGGCCAGGTTCATCGTGCCAAAAAAAATGGAAAAGATTTGGCAGTTAAAATTCAATATCCTGGTGTTGCAGACAGCATAAAATCTGATTTATCCTTGGTAAAGCCAATTGCAATTAAAATGTTTAACATTAAAGGAAAAGATTCGGACAAATATTTCAAAGAAGTTGAAGATAAATTAACTGAAGAAACCGATTATTCTTTAGAAATTAAACAAAGTCAAGAAATTGCAAAGGCCTGTGCGCACATTCCTAATATTCTGTTTCCAACATATTACAAAGAATATTCATCAAACAGAATATTGACGATGGATTATATGCAGGGTCAACATTTATCGGAGTTTGCGAAACACAACACAGACCAAGAAAATGCGAATAGATTAGGTCAAGCGTTGTGGGATTTTTATATGCATCAAATTCATAACCTTAAAAAGGTACACGCAGACCCGCATCCTGGCAATTTTTTAATTAATGACAACATACAACTAATCGCTCTTGATTTTGGATGCATGAAAGTAATTCCAGATGAATTTTATTTACCATACTTTGAATTGGCTAATCCAAATATTATCAATAATCCTCGCTTGTTCTCTGAAAAATTATACGAATTAGAAATTCTTACTCCCAATGATACCAAAGACGAAACCACGTTTTTTACAGCGATGTTTCATGAGTTATTAAGTGTATTTACACTTCCATTTCAACAAGATGGTTTTGATTTTTCAGATCCAGAATTTTTTGGGAAAATTGGCGATTTGGCAGAGCGCTACAGTAAAAATACAGAATTAAGGAAGTTCAATAGCAACAGAGGATCAAAACATTTTATTTATATGAACAGAACATTTTTTGGATTGTACAATTTAATGTTTGATTTAAAATCCAATGCTGTAAAAATTAATCAATTTCAACATTACAAATGATACACCTAAAACGTCAAGATTTTGAAGAATTAGATAATATATTTAGAATAAATCTGATAAATAGTTGCTCCGGATTTAAATCAGCAAACCTTATTGGAACAAAGTCAAATTTAGGAATTCCAAATGTGGCTGTTTTTAGTTCAGTAACTCATTTGGGTTCCAATCCACCTTTACTTGGTGTTATATTTAGGCCTGTAACTGATGTTCCACGAAATACTTATGAAAACATCAAAGAAACAGGGCAATTTACAATTAATCATATTGACGCTTCTATCATAAAAGACGCTCATCACACTTCTGCTAAGTACGATAAGGACGTTTCAGAATTTGATATAACTAATCTAGAGGAAGAATATAAAAATGGTTGGCATGCTCCTTTTGTAAAAAATGCACCCATTCAAATTGCACTTACCTACTGCGAGGAATACGAAATAAAGGCCAATGGTACTATTCAACTCATAGGAGAAATTAAAGATTTATTTATAAAATCTGATCTTCTTGAAAATGATGGTTTTATTAATTTATCTAAAGCTAATATTATAGCGATCAATGGATTAGATGGATATACCGTACCAACACTTAAAGAGCGAATGAGTTATCAAAGGCCAAAAAAAATAGTAAAAACGAAATAACAACTGGTTGAAAAAATCTGAGTTACCATCAAAAATCTGTGTTGTGTGTCAACGTCCATTTTCGTGGCGCAAGAAATGGGAACGTGACTGGGAGTTTGTAAAATATTGTAGTAAAAAATGCAGCAACAACAAGACACATCGCTAATTTGGTTTAGAAATGATTTAAGGACACAAGACAATACTGTTTTGTTGTCGGCTCTATCAACTTCTAAACAGGTTATAGGAGTGTATTTTTTAGAGCCTAATCAGTTTAAAATAAATAAATATGGGTTCAAAAAAATGGAGAAGTATAGAGTTAAATTTCTTCTTGAAACTTTAAATTGTCTTCAACAAGAGCTTCACAAATTAAATATCACACTTTTAGTGTATCAAGATTCTGCAAAAGAGCAAATGAAGCATATTGTGGAAACTTATAATGTTAGTACTATTTATTTACAAAAGGAATGGACTGATGAAGAAAATACTTCGTTTAATGATGTAAAGGATAGTCTTAACGAAACAGTTATTTTTCATGACATTTATGATCAATTTTTATTTCATCCAGAGGATGTTCCATTTCACTTTAAGGATACGCCAAAGGTATTTACACAGTTCAGAAAAACATTAGAGAAAAAAGCAATAGTTAGAAACTTAATAAAAATTCAGCCACAGAGTGCAACATACTTGTTGAAAACTACAACTAAAATTCCCACTTTGAGAGACTTAGGCTACGAAGATTTTGAAGTAGACAAACGATCTGTTTTTCCATTTCTTGGTGGAGAAAATGCAGCATTCCAGCGGTTGGAACATTACTTCTTTGAAACTAAATCACTTGGTGTTTATAAAAAAACAAGAAATGGGCTTTTAGGGCTCAACTACAGTTCAAAGTTTTCTCCTTGGCTTGCAAATGGAAGCATCTCAGCGAGACAAATTTATTGGAACGTTAAAGAATTTGAAAGTCAATTTTTCTCTAACCAGTCGACCTATTGGTTGATATTTGAATTGATTTGGCGTGATTTCTTTAAGTATGTATCCCTTAAGCATGCTAATGAAATTTTCAAAATAGATGGCATTCTAAAACAACAATATCAATGGTCGGACCATCAAAAATATGTCGATGAATGGATTCATGGCGAAACTTCAGACGATTTTGTAAACGCCAACATGTTAGAACTTAAAAATACGGGCTGGATGAGCAACCGAGGTCGGCAAAACGTAGCTTCATTTTTTGCGAAAACACAAAAACTAGACTGGCGAATTGGCGCTGCTTATTTTGAGTCAATGTTAATCGATTATGATGTACATAGCAATTATGGGAATTGGATGTATGTATCAGGGGTTGGAAATGACCCTAGAGATCGTGTCTTTAATGTAAAACTTCAAGCCGAACGCTATGATTCAAATAAGAAATATAGGAAACAATGGCTACAATCTAAACTCTTTTAAATGAAAACATTACGACTCATTTTAGGCGATCAATTAAATCCACATCACTCTTGGTATAACCACATAGACGACAATGTTTTATACTGTATGTTTGAAATGCGGCAGGAGACTGACTATGTGAGGCATCATATTCAAAAAGTAATTGGCTTTTTTTCAGCTATGCGAGAATTTGCCAGCCTGTTGGAGCAAAAGAGTCATAATGTCATTTATTTTAATATTGTAGATGTTGAAAATCAACATGATTTAGAAAAAAATATAAAACTTTTAATTGAACAAAACGCTGTAGAGAATTTTGAATATCAAGCACCAGATGAGTACCGTTTGGAAGAACAATTAAAATCAATATGTAATGATTTGTCAATTAGCAGCTCAAGTTGTGATACAGAGCATTTTTTAACTACAAGAAACGAGCTTACTGATTTTTTTGAAGGAAAAAAACAACTCCTAATGGAGCGTTTTTATCGTAATATGCGAAAAAAACATCATATTTTAATGGTGGGGGAACAGCCTGAAGGTGGCGTTTGGAATTATGACCATAACAACAGAAAAAAATGGAAAGGAAGTCCAGAAATACCTAATTACAAGGCCTTCAAAAACGATGTAAAACAAATTTGCAAGGATATTTCATCGAGCAAATTAGATACTATTGGGCTTTTTGAAGGCGATTATTTTGAATATCCCATAAACTTAAAACAAGCTCAAGAACAGTTAGCCTACTTTTGCAAATTCCTGCTCCCTCATTTTGGAGACTATCAAGATGCGCTACACAACGAAGAAGTCTATCTTTTTCACTCGCGTTTGTCTTTTGCGATGAATACAAAAATTATCAGCTCAAAGGAAATAATTGAGGCTGTTATGACACATTATCGCCAACACATGGATAATATTGATATTGCACAAGTTGAAGGCTTTATTCGTCAAGTTATTGGTTGGCGGGAGTATATGCGTGGCATGTATTGGAAAGAAATGCCATCTTACAAAACATTAAATGAGTTAGAAAATCATGAGGATATTCCTGAGTTCTTTTGGACAGGAAATACTAAAATGAATTGTCTTCAAAAAACTATCAAAAACTCTTTGGAACATGCCTATGCACATCACATCCAGCGATTGATGATTACTGGAAATTATTTGTTGCTAACACAAACGCATCCAGATGCTGTAGATGATTGGTATTTGGGAATTTACATAGATGCCATTCAATGGGTGCAATTGCCAAATACACGAGGGATGAGTCAGTATGCCGATGGTGGTAAGATAGCGACAAAACCTTATGTTTCATCTGGCAGCTATATCAATAAAATGAGCAACTATTGTAGTTCCTGCCACTACAAGGTGAAAGAAAAAATAGGCCCTAATGCATGCCCATTTAATAGTTTGTATTGGAATTTTTTGGATGATAAAAAAACAAAACTCTACAACAATCAACGCATGCGAATGATGTATTCTGTTTTAAATAAATTTTCAGCAGATGATTTACATGAAATGAAACTTCGTGCAGCTGAAATTATTGCACATCCAGAGCAATTTTAATCTGTTAAAGAAAAACTAAAAATGTTAATATTTGTTTAATTGTAACAACTCATTGTGCAACATTGTTTATGTTTGAAATAAACAAATTCGATTACTTTGGTTTTAGATACAACACATTACGATAAAGAACATAAATTACTGATCAATGAATTTGTTGGTGAATCTTACAGCTTCTGGCAAGCCCTCAAGCGTGGAGGCATTGGCTCAAAACGAATGATTGTAGACAAGCTAAGCCCAAACCTAAACTATATTTCAAATATCACATCCGATATAAATTATGCCAATATTGAGATAAGAAAAAAAGGAATCTTAATCCATATCACCAAAGGGCTTAAAAACTTTACCTGGGCCATACCATTTTATCAACTAGTTTTTTACAAAACAAACTTTACAAGTATTCATGCACAAGGGAAATTTATTCACTTTAGAAATTCAAAAACTTTTAAAGAGAATAAATCTTTTTTTAGAAACTTGATGAATGAAAAGATAAATTTTGATCAACAGTACATTTTGCCTCAACTATGAAACTCACAGCTGTTGAAATAGATAGAATAATTGAAATGGCGTGGGAAGACCGCACCACTTTTGATGCAATAAAATTCCAATTTGGGCTTTCAGAACAACAGGTTATTGAACTGATGCGAAATCAAATGAAACCGAAAAGTTTCAGACATTGGCGCGCTAGAGTTCAAGGACGAAAAACAAAACATCAAAAATTGCGTGAATTTGAATCTGGTCGATTTAAATGCACTAGACAACGAGCAATTTCCAATAACAAAATTTCAAAACGCTAAAAATTAATATGGATATAAAAAAAACAAATCATCTAAATGGAATTTCTCATTACGAAATTGGTGATGATCACCTCTACACTGGACTAGAAACTCCAATAAAAAAAGATGCTTTTCTGTTAAGTGACGAAGAAAAAAAGAAAAAAATTTCAATCCTTTTTGAGGAGATTATGAATGTTATTGGCTTAGATTTAGAAGATGATTCTTTGAAAGGAACTCCTGATCGTGTTGCTAAAATGTACATTGATGAAATCTTTTCTGGGTTAAACCCAAAAAATAAGCCTCAGATAGCTTTGTTTGATAACAAATATCAATACAATCAGATGTTGGTTGAGAAAAATATTACATTCTACTCTAACTGTGAACATCATTTTGTTCCCATAATAGGTAAAGCACATGTTGCTTACATTTCTTCTGGGAAAGTCATTGGATTATCTAAGCTAAACAGAATAGTACAATTTTTTGCAAAACGTCCGCAAGTCCAAGAACGCTTAACTAATCAAATTGGTGAGGAATTGAAAAACATACTGGGAACCAATGATGTTGCAGTTATTATTGACGCCAAGCATCTCTGCGTTTCATCCAGAGGAATAAAAGACGAAACGTCATCAACAGTCACTGCCTTTTACAGTGGTGCATTTACCAACTCAGCAAAAATTGCAGAGCTCAATAATTATATAAATTCATAATATGAGTACAGTTCAAAAAGGAGAAGAATTTTTAAACAAAAGTTTGAAATTTAAAAATACAAGCGAAAGAATTGAAGCCTCAAGAGAAGTAAAGGCTTTAATTCTAGGGATTAATGAAATTTACAAATCAAACAAGGATCCAAAATTGATGGATTTGATGAAAGACTTAACCCTAGTTAAACAAAAAATTGAAAAACGCTTAAAAGGAAGGCCTTTAACATCATGAAAACAATCATTATTGTCGGTGGAAGTCGAGGGATTGGTAGAGCAACTATTGAAGCGCTTTTGCCTAATTATAAGTTAATTAACATCAGTAGAAACGCACCAGATTTTGAACATGCAAATTTAACACATTACAACTGTGATGTGATTTCAGACGATCTGCCAAATATTGAGAGTGCTGATGGTCTTATATATTGCCCTGGGAGCATAAACTTAAAGCCGTTCAAAAGATTAAGTTTAGAAGATTTTAGAAACGACTTTGAGATTAATGTTATTGGTGCAATAAAAAGTATTCAGGCCTATTCTCCTGCTCTTATAAAATCTGAATCTGGTTCAATTGTGCTTTTTAGTACAGTAGCGACTGCAATGGGCATGCCTTTTCATGCAAGCGTTTCTACTGCAAAATCTGCTGTGGAAGGGCTTATGAAGTCTATTGCAGCAGACCTTGCTCCAAAAGTAAGGGTTAATGCTATTGCGCCAACAATCACACAAACAGATTTGGCTGCAAAATTGCTACGCAATGAACGTATGGTAGAAAATACAATACAAAGACATCCCTTAAAAAAATTCTTGGAACCCGGCGAAGTTGCATCAATGGTTGAGTATTTAATTTCAGATGTATCAAAATCAATTTCAGGCCAAGTTTTTAAATTGGATTGTGGAATTGTATCCTTAAAAATTTAGTATGAAGATTATAAAGCTATTAACAATTTTTTTATTCAGTATAAATCTAGCGAAAGCGCAATACAACAAAAAAATGAGTATTTACGATATTAATATTAATGCCTTAGATGGTACACAGGTAGACTTAAAAACATTTCAAGGAAAACATATTTTGTTTGTAAATGTTGCGTCTGAATGTGGTTTTACAAATCAATACGAAGGACTTCAAAAACTATATGATACCTATAAAGATGATTTGATGGTTATTGGTGTTCCTTGTAATCAATTTGGACAACAAGAACCTGGAAATTCAGAACAAATTCAATCGTTTTGTCAAAAAAATTATGGGGTCACTTTCTTGATGACTGAAAAAGTAAATGTAAAAGGAAAAGATAAGCATCCATTGTACGAATGGCTTACAAACAAAGACTTAAATGGAAAGAACAGTACCACAGTAAAATGGAATTTCCAAAAGTATGTTATTGGTCGAAACGGTGAATACATTGATTATTTTTATTCGATGACAAAACCAATGAGTAGTAAGATCACAAAATTAATTCAATAAAAATGTTTGGATTATTTAAAAGAAAAACTGAAACTGAAAAACTGCAAATTCGCTACAAAAAATTAATGGCAGAATGGCATAACCTATCATCAATAGACCGTGCAGCTAGTGATGAAAAATATGCTGAGGCACAGGAGGTTTTAACTCAAATTGAAAAATTAGAACAATAATGAAATTTACATCAACATTAATACTGTTTTTGGTTCTTAATTTTGGAGCATTATGGATAGGCACAGTGTTGATGAATGATGGTCCACAATCTTTATGGTACACATCTCTAAATCAAGCACCGTGGACTCCAATGGGATGGGTGTTTGGAGCAGCTTGGACATGTGTCATGATTTTCTTTTCTGTATTCATGACTTTTCTTGTTCAAAATGAAAACCTAAAAAAAGTATCCTTATTGTTTGCCATACAATTTGTATTGAATGTTTCATGGAATTACGTTTTTTTTAATCAACACCTTACAGGTCTTGGGATTCTGATAATCATTCTTTTAACCATACTTACATTTTATTTCTTAATTGCATTCAAATCTACATTAAACAACAATCGTTTCTTTGTTCTACCCTATTGTTTATGGCTTCTCTTGGCCACATCTCTTAACGCTTATATTGTGATTTATAACTAGATGAAAATATATACACTACACACAAAACAGAATCTTCCGATTTCTGTAGATGAAGCTTGGCAGTTTTTGTCCAGTCCAGAAAATTTAAAAACTATAACACCAGATTATATGGGGTTCCATATTCTGTCTGGAGCTGATCGCGAAATGTTTCCTGGGCAAATCATCCAATACATTGTTACACCAGTTTTAGGAATAAAAACTAAATGGGTAACTGAAATAACACATGTTAAAAACAAAGCATACTTTGTAGACGAACAACGTTTTGGACCATACGCCTTGTGGCATCATAAACATTTTATTCGCCCTATTGAGGGTGGCGTTGAAATGGAAGATATTGTGGATTACAAGCTCCCATTTGGACTACTTGGCAGACTAGCGCATCCTATTTTAGTAAAACCAAAATTGAAAGAAATTTTTGATTATCGTCACAAGAAACTTATTGAACTTTTTGGTCCGTATAAGTCATGAATCCAACAGCACTATTTTGGTTTAGAAGAGATCTACGCTTACATGATCAACATGGGTTGTATAAGGCCCTAAAAAACCACAAAAGCGTACTTCTCATTTTTATTTTTGATCCTGAAATTCTTGACAATTTACCTGAAGATGACGCTAGAGTTGATTTTATTTATAATCAGATAAAAACACTCAACAATGCACTAGAAAAATACAATACTGCAATTCACACGTATTATGGAAAACCTTTGGATGTTTTTCAAAAATTGACCAAAGAGAACAACATTCAAGCCGTGTATGCCAACCATGATTATGAACCCTATGCTCTCCAAAGAGACCAAAAAGTTGTTGACTTTCTTAAGGGGCATAAAATTGAATTCAAGACCTACAAAGACCAAGTAATTTTTGAAAAAAATGAGGTAAAAAAAGACGATGGCCTGCCCTACAAAGTATACACCCCCTACTCAAAAAAATGGTTGAATTTATTTAAAGAAGAATACGTTTCACCATACTGTAGTGAAACACTTTTAGAGCATTGCACAAAAATTGAAACTCCAAAATGGGTTGAAATGAACGTAATGGGTTTTGTACCTTCAAAAGTTAAAATCACTCCCTATACTATAGACAATAAGCTGATTGATTTATATGAAGAACAACGAAACACACCCTCAGTGGCAGGAACTTCAAGACTTGGACCACATCTACGCTTTGGAACTGTAAGTGTACGGGAAATCGTTTTAAAAGCAAGAAAAAGAGAAAATATCACTTTCCTAAAAGAACTCATTTGGCGAGAGTTTTTTATGCAAATACTATGGCATTTTCCACATACGGTATCCAAAAGTTTTAAGCCACAATATGATGCTATACAGTGGAGAAATAACCAAGAAGAATTTGAAAAATGGTGTGCAGGCAGAACGGGTTATCCTCTTGTAGACGCTGGCATACGAGAATTAAATGAAACAGGATTTATGCATAACAGAGTGCGAATGCTTGTAGGAAGTTTTTTATGTAAGCATTTACTGATAGATTGGCGATGGGGAGAGGCCTACTTTGCCCAAAAACTTCATGATTTTGAATTATCAAGTAATGTAAGTAATTGGCAATGGGTAGCTGGTTGTGGTGTAGATGCTGCTCCATATTTTAGAATATTTAATCCCACAACACAAATTACAAAATTTGACAAAGAGCATAAATATATCAAAAAGTGGGTGCCTGAATATCAGAAATTTGATTACCCCTCTCCTATTGTAGACCATAAATTTGCCAGAGAAAGATGCTTGAAAACCTATAAAAAAGCTTTGAATAAATAGAAATAAGCTACGTTTCTATGCGCTCAATTTTAGCACCAATGGCCTTTAGGCGTTCATCAATATTTTGATACCCCCTATCTATTTGTTCAATATTGTGAATTGTTGAAGTTCCTTTTGCTGAAAGAGCAGCAATAAGCAATGAAATACCTGCTCTAATATCTGGTGAGGTCATTGTTGTCGCTTTTAATTGAGACTTAAAATCGTGACCAATGACAGAAGCTCTATGGGGATCACAAAGAATAACTTTTGCTCCCATATCGATTAGTTTGTCTACAAAAAACAAACGGCTTTCAAACATTTTTTGATGAATCAATACACTACCGCGTGCTTGTGTGGCTATGACTAAAATAATACTCAAAAGATCGGGTGTAAATCCTGGCCATGGGGAATCAGAAATTGTTAAAATTGATCCGTCTATATAGTTTTGAACTTCATATCCGTCTTTGTGAGCAGGGATAAAAATATCGTCATCTTTTCGTTCTATTGTTATTCCTAATTTCCTAAAAACGTTTGGAATAACCCCCAAATCATCCCAACTTACATTTTTTATGGTAAGCTCACTTTTTGTCATTGCAGCAAGTCCAATCCAACTTCCAATTTCAATCATATCTGGCAGCATAGTGTGTTCTGTACCTTCAAGTGAATCTACACCATCAATGGTGAGAAGGTTAGATCCAATACCATTAATTTTTGCGCCCATTCTATTCAACATTTTGCAAAGTTGTTGCAAATATGGCTCACAAGCTGCATTGTAAATTGTAGTTGTCCCATTCGCCAATACAGCAGCCATAACAATATTGGCTGTTCCTGTAACAGATGCTTCATCCAAAAGCATGTAAGTTCCTTGAAGTTGGTCGGATTCTACGCCATAAAAATGGTCTTCTTTGTTATATCGAAATGTTGCACCTAATTTTATAAAGCCATCAAAATGTGTGTCTAAACGTCTACGTCCAATTTTATCGCCTCCAGGTTTTGGTATATAGCCTTTCCCAAATCGGGTAAGCATAGGGCCTACAATCATGATAGAGCCTCTTAGTCCTGCTCCATCAACTTTAAATTCCGCAGACTCAAGATACTTTAAATCGATTTTATTGGCTTGAAAAGTATATGAACTTTCCGATAATTGCTCTATGGACACCCCTAATTTTCCTAACAAGGAAATAAGTTTGTTAACATCAATAATATTTGGAATATTGTGAATGGTAATTTTTTCCGAAGTAAGCAACACGGCACATAAAATCTGAAGTGCTTCGTTTTTTGCTCCTTGTGGTTGGATTGATCCCTTGAGTTGATGACCGCCTTCAATTTTAAATGACTTCAATGGATATTTTTTTTTGGTGGGTTAGTTTCTAATTTTATTTACCTTTTTAGTAACGCTTACGATTTCGATTATTCTTTTTCGATTTATGTGATTTCTTGTAATTGTTCTTCTTGGTTTGCATTTTAATCAGTACTGATGAATCGGCCAATTTTTCTTCTGTTTTTCTTATATCAATAGTTCCATTAGACAATTCATAAAGATGATTTAAAATAACAACATCTTCAACAGTGTCCTTGTTCCAATTTAGGAAAGATTTTTTCATATGATTGGCAATGGTGATGACCAAAGCATTTTTCATATCGCCTTCATCCCAAGACGATGCCACATCAATCATTGTTTTAATATTGTTTCCATAAAAACGATACTTTGGATAATTTTGTGGATAGTGTAATGGATCAGGCTTTGTATTTAAAATTTCCTCCGAAGGTTTTTCAAAAGGTGAATCGGCATCAAGTTTAAAACCAGACATGATAAAAAGCTGATCCCATAGTTTGTGCTGAAAATCAGGAACATCACGTAAATGTGGTTGCATATTACCCATAACAGAAATAATGGCTTTGGCCAGTCTATTTCTTTCATCTTTGGAGTCTTGAGCAACGGCATGATTTATCATTTTTTGGATATGTCTTCCATATTCTGGAATGATAAGATGTTCGCGCTCTGTATTGTATTCGAGTTGGTCTGTTAAGGATGTCATTAAATAAATTTATGTTATTACGCTGCAAAGTACAAAAATTAAACAAAAAAGTGAATTATAAACTAAAGGATTACAAAGAAATAACGCCTTCAACATCACGGCTAATTAGCTTGTATTTTTCAATAACTGCCTCTGGATCTTTCATCACGACATGAATTGAAATACTTACATAGTTTCCTTTTTTTGATGCAGTGCTGTTAATAACAGCTCCCATATTATCAAAAACAGATTCTATTGCATCAACTTTATGTTGATCTGATGTAACGATAAATTTAAAAAGATAAGCTGTTGGCCACGAAGATGTTTCGTAAAGCTGTGATTTTAATTTTGTATAAAATTCTTCCGAATTATTTGAACTTTGCATGATTACTAAGTTATGCTACAAATATACATCAACTCATATTTTTTATTTAACTTTTAAATCACGAATTTTACAGAAATAAGACACATACGTTAGATGCCAAAAAAAATAGCACTTATTGGTGGGCCTGCAACAGGAAAAACAACTTTAATCAATGCTCTAAAAGCACAGGGTTATTATTGTATGGAAGAAATTTCAAGGCAAGTTACATTAGAGGCACAAAAAAATGGTATAGAACAACTGTTTTTAGAAGACCCCATATGGTTCAGCAAACAACTGTTAGGTGGTCGTAAAAAGCAATTTTTAGATGCTCAAAACTCACATGAACCAATTGTCTTCTTCGATCGTGGGCTTCCAGATATAGTGGCGTATTTAGACTATATAAATTCCGATTATGACCAAGAATTTATAACGGTTTGTGAAGTTCACAAATACGATAAAATTTTTATTTTACCACCCTGGAAAGCTATTTACAAGACGGATAATGAACGTTATGAATCTTTTGATCAATTATTAGAAATTCAAGGTTATCTCAAAAAATGGTATTCCAAATTTGGTTATGAAATTATTGAGGTCAATATTGGACCAATCGAGGAGCGCATAAAATTTATTCTCAACAGAATTTAAAAACAAATGACTCTTCCACTTCAAATACTAAAACGCTATTGGAAGTTTTCCAAATTTAGACCCCAGCAAGAGGAAATTATTCAATCTGTTTTGAATCAACAAGATTGTGTAGCTCTACTTCCAACAGGTGGTGGAAAGTCTCTTTGTTTTCAAATTCCTGCCCTAATAAACGATGGAATTTGTATCGTTGTTTCTCCTTTAATTGCCTTGATGCAAGACCAAGTTAATACTCTTAATAATAAAGACATAAAAGCTATTGCACTCACAAATTTGAATCATTTCAGCGATTTGGAACGCATACTTGATAACTGTGTTTATGGGAATTATAAATTTCTTTATTTATCTCCAGAACGACTACAAAACCCATTCATTCAAGAGCGTATTAAATTGATGAATGTTAATTTAATTGCAGTAGACGAAGCGCATTGTATCAGCCAATGGGGACATGATTTTAGACCTGCATACAGATCTATAAACATACTAAAAACATTGCACCCAAAAGTTGCTACAATAGCACTTACTGCATCAGCAACAAAACGTGTTGTTGAAGATATAAAAGAACAACTTAAACTAGAACAACCTACAATATTCAGACACTCATTTAATAGAAAAAATTTAAGTTATCAATCACTGCTTTTTGAAGACAAAGATTTTAAAATCATAGAACTTCTAAAACAAAACAAAGAAAGTGCTATTGTTTACACTGGAAGCCGATCGGCAACACAACAATTGGCTAAAATGCTTAACAGCAATGGTATTTCTAGTGGGTATTATCATGGTGGATTGAGTGCTGAAGAAAAAGAGCAACACTATCACCAATGGATTTCAGATGAAACGAGAGTTATTGTAGCCACAAATGCTTTTGGCATGGGAATCGATAAAGCTGATGTTTCAATAGTTATTCATATCAATATTCCTGAAAGTCTCGAACATTATTTTCAAGAAGCTGGTCGTGCAGGTCGAAATCAAAAAGAAGCAAAAGCCATACTTTTAGTTGGGCCAAATGACATTGAAATCGCAAAAAAATGGTACATAGATTATGTTCCCAATGTCGATTTTTTAAAGTTGATTTATAAAAAACTATGCACCTATTTTCAGATTGCATATGGCGAATTGAACGAAGAAAAACATGGATTTAATTTCAACGCTTTTTGTAATTTATATGAACTGTCCAAACGAAAAACATATAATGGATTAAAAGTTTTGGACAGACATGGATTAATTATATTTGAAGAACTTTTTAAAAAGAAAACAAGTTTACAGTTTTTGGTCAATCACAATGTTCTAATAGACTATATAAAACACAATGACGAACTTCGATTGATGATTACAACAATTTTAAGAACCTACGAAAAAATTCATAGTCAAGAAACGTATATTGATATAGAAAAAATTGCTAAAACACTAAATATAAGGTCCTCTTCAATTATTCAAAACCTAGATACTTTGGCCGCAAAAGAAATTGTAAAGTTTAAAAGTATAAACACCGATGCGCAAATTACATTATCTCAACCTAGAGAGGATGATAAAGCTATAAATCGAATTTCGAAAGAAGTAAAAGAATATAATAAAGTAAAACTCCGCAAAATTGGAGCTGTCATTAATTATATTGAAAATAATAATATTTGCAAAAGCAAGCAATTATTGACCTACTTTGATGAACCAAATTCTAAAGCATGTGGCATTTGTAATGTTTGTACAAAAAAAGAAAACTCAATAGTCCCTTTTGAAAAAGAAAATGTAGATTTGATTTTGAAATCAATAGAAGATAAACCTATGACATCTAGAATGTTAGAGTTAAATTTATCACTATCGAACAAAGAGGTTGTTTCTATTTTAAAACACTTGCTTGAACTCAAAAAAATTGAACAAACTCAAACGAATAAATTTCAAATTAAATGTCCATAGCAAAAGAACAATTACGTATAATCTTTATGGGAACTCCAGAATTTGCAGTTCATATTCTTGATGGATTAGTACAACAAAATTACAATGTGGTTGGCGTAATTACTGCGCCAGATCGTCCAGCAGGGCGTGGCCAAAAAGTAAAACTATCTGCAGTAAAAATATACGCCCAAAATCATCAACTGAATGTTCTTCAACCAGAAAATTTAAAACATCCTGATTTTATTGCAACACTAGACACTTTAAACCCTAATTTACAAGTAGTTGTAGCGTTTAGAATGTTACCAAAAGTGGTTTGGCATATGCCAAAATATGGTACTTTTAATCTTCATGCGTCTTTGTTGCCACAATACAGAGGCGCAGCGCCCATCAATTGGGCTATTATTAATGGAGAAAAAGAAACAGGCGTTAGTACATTTTTTATTGATGAAAAAATTGATACTGGTGCTTTAATTTTTCAAAAAAGTATTCCTATTTCAAATGAAGATACCGCAGGAACGCTTCATGATAAACTTATGAATGAAGGTAAAATATTAACGCTAAAAACTGTTGAAGCTATTTGTAACAATTCAATAAAAACTATACAACAACCTCAATCTATTGAATTAAAAACAGCACATAAACTCAATAAAGAAAATTGTAAAATTGATTGGCAAAAAAGTGGTGAAGACATTCGAAATCTTGTTCGTGGATTAAATCCTTACCCTGCTGCATGGGCTGAATTAAAAAATGGGACTGAAACCTTTAATGTTAAAATCTATAAAGTACAATTTGAAAAATCAAATCACAAAAATCCAATAGGAACACTGATTGTTAAAAAATCTTCAATAAACGTCTGTATTAATAACGGATATATTAATGTAATTGACTTTAAATTTCCAGGAAAAAAACAAATGAATGTAAAATCATTTCTCAATGGGTTTTCGTTTCAAAACAACTCTAAAATGATTTAATCATCCATTCTCAAATGTGAGTTAAAAATCTGGTAACCAATAGAATAAAATATTAGTTTTTTTTAAAAATTGAAATATATTACATAATTTTATGGAAACCCAAATCATTAAAATTATGAAAACTAAATTATTATTTCTATTTATTGCCTTATGTTTATTTGCTAATTCGCAAAACCCTGATGCTACACCTCAGGATGACATATACATCAAAACCATTTTTAACCTTCAAAACTACGCGTCGGGAAATAACACTTATGACATTGCTTTTGTGGCTATAGAAGTTAAAAACGACATTGATAGAAACAATTATAAAATCCGACACACAGATGCAAATGGTGAGATTGATGAACGATTTTTTCGTCAAAACAACAATCCTCACTTTCCAATGAAATATATATCGAGTACACCTCCTGATTATTCCTCCCAAATTAATTCACCAGACCTGTTATTTGGAGGAACACAAATTTATGAAGTCGATGGTTTTAGTTCGGAAGGCTATGACATCATGAACGGTACTGGGGGTTATGGATATTCCATAATGCATGATATTCTTGGTGGATCAATAACAAATAAACACTTTGCACGCTGTTGATGGGCAGATTTACATTCCGATTTTAATAATTCTTCAAATACAACAATCGAATTATTGTATAATGTAAATGGAACATGGACGGTATTTGATGTATGGGAAGGACCATTGCAACACAACAAGTATGATCAACGCAATGTAGATACCCCAAATGAAGCTTTTACAGCGAGTGAATGGGATCGAAACCAAGACAGTTCTTCTGGCGTTGGAACCTTAAACACAGGTGTTGTAGAATTTGATGATGCAATTTTTATCGCTCCAAATCCTGTTCTTACTGATTTTCAAATTCAGAACCTCAAAAAACAATCATCGTATAAGATTTTAAATGCTTCAGGTATGATGGTACAAACCGGAACAATTTCAAGAGGTGAGTCTGTTCAAACTCAAAATTTAAATTCTGGACTATATATTTTAGTTCTAAACTCTGGTCAACATTTTAAGTTTTTAAAAAAATAGACCAAAAAAACATAATTAAAAAAGCAGCTTACGGCTGCTTTTTTTTGGTAAAAGTCAAAAAAACAATTTGTATTTCAAGAAAACTAAAATTATTTAATTAAATTTAGGTTGAAATAATTTAAATTTTGAGTCTACAAAAAGGGAAAATATTAATCGCTGAACCCTCCATTATTGGAGATGTTTCTTTCAATAGATCTATTATTTTACTTGCAGATCACAGCACAGAAGGATCTATTGGTTTTATCCTAAACAAACCTTTAGATTATAATCTTGGAGATCTAATTCCCGAAATTAATTCTACTTTCAAAGTGTATAATGGAGGACCTGTACAGCAAGATAATTTATATTTTATACACAAAGTTCCTGAGCTTATTCCTGGAAGTATTGAAATTTCCAAAGGGCTTTTTTGGAGTGGTGATTTTAAACATATTTCTAATTTAATTACTGAACAAAAAATTGATGAAAATGATATTCAATTTTTTCTGGGCTACTCGGGATGGGATGCCAATCAACTAAATTCTGAATTAAATTCAAATACTTGGATACTTTCGGAAAACACCCATCAAAGTGATATTATTCGTGCTGTAGACACTTCTTTTTGGAAAGAAAAGATGTTAGCCCTTGGAGGAGAATATAGTATTTGGTCCAATGCACCTGAGCACCCATCGTACAATTAGCCCAACCTCAATTTTGTATTTAACATTCCCAAAAGTACTTTTGAAACTTCGGAAGTATAAGTTTTTTTGCGATACTTTGTCACTGGTACAATACCCTGAATGACATTAGTGATAAAAATTTCGTCAGCTTTTTGAAGTTCAAAAGGAGAAATTGAAGATTCATCGAGTACGTATTCTGATGATTTTGAGATAATTTCAATCAATTTTTCTCTAATAATTCCTTTTAAACAGCCATCTGTTAATGGGGCTGTTTTAATGGTATTTCCTTTAACCAAAAACACATTGCCATTAAGCGCTTCAATAACACTTTTGTTGTTGTTAAGCAATAAACAATTATTGTAGTTGTTTTCTTTAGCAAAAATACTACCAACAACATTCAAAACTTTATTATTTGTTTTTAATGTTGAAAGCAAATTAGGTGCTATGAGATAGTCTTTAAACAATTCTATTTCATAATAGCTGTCCTGAATTTTATAAATATCTGAGTCCAATTCAGAAACAGAAATTGTAAAAGAAACCGCATTGGTCTCTGGCGCATAATAGCCTTCACTATCTCGAAAAACCGTAAGTTTTGCTCTGTAGGATACTGCATTGGATGACAGTGAATTTACTAAACTCATAATTTGTTCTTCCAAGAATTCGGGAGTAAAATTCATCGGGATTTCCATACGAAGAATACGCATAGAAGCCATTAAACGAAAATAATGTGATTCCCAAAATAAGGGTTTATTGTTATTGATTTTTAGGGTCTCAAAAACAGCATCACCATAAGCAAAGCCCCTATTTAATGTAGATAGTTTTGCCTTTGAATCTTCAAAAATTATTCCGTTGACATTAATCATAAAAAAATCTAGAAAATTTGAAGCAAATATACGTCAAAATAAGATGAACGTTTCTAGCGCGAACCTAAAACTTGTTTTAAGCTAGAGATTTGATTTTCCCACAACATTTTGGCTTCATCTACTTCATCATCATCTGAAAAATCGGTAACAATCAACGATACGTCTTTTGTTATGCCATCGACTTGAATTCGAAGTTCAAAATAACAACTATCATCATCAGCGTCTAGCCACTTAAACTTGATGCGTTCTGTGCTTTTTTTAGTTATTAATTTTGCTTTTTCTTCAGAATCGTCCCAAATAAAAGTAAACAACTCTCCTCTTGAATTAACATTATCTGCAAACCATTCGGAAAGCCCCGATGGTGTGGAAATATAATTATATAATAATTGTGGCGAAGCTTGTATGGGGAATTCTATTTCGAATTTTACTTTGGTACTCATGGTTGTTGTTAATTAGATTTTCAATATATACATTAATTTATAACTATTGAAAGAAAAAAAATATTTTTTACAAAGCATTTTATTTGAAAGGCAATCATTTTGTTTCTATATTTGCACCCACAATTTATGGCGTGGTAGCTCAGTTGGTTAGAGCGTCGGATTCATAACCCGGAGGTCGGGAGTTCAAATCTCCCCCACGCTACATTAAACCCTTGATTTTCAAGGGTTTTTTTTATCATATGACTCTAGACTGTAACGTTAGTAAATCAACTGTTTCTTGAGCACCGGTTGTCATATTTTTTAAGGTGAAGTTATTGTTAGATAACTCCTCCTCACCTACTAAAACCACATATGGAATGTTGCGCTTATTGGCATATGTAATTTGCTTTTTTAGTTTTGTAGCGTCAGGATAAAGTTCTGCAGTAATTCCATTGGCTCGTAAAGTTTGAATAGCTTTATAACAATAAAGACTTTCATTTGTACCAAAATTTGTAAAAAGCACTGCTGTTGTTTGTTGATTATTGTCGGGGAAAAGATCTAGTTCCTCCATTACGAGTGCAATTCTATCGAGCCCAAAACTGATTCCTACACCACTAATTCCTTTTAAACCAAAAATACTTGTAAGGTCATCATAGCGACCTCCTCCTCCGATAGAACCCATGGCTATACCGTCTGGGGCAGAAACTTCAAAAATAGCACCTGTATAATAATTCAATCCTCGTGCTAAGGTTAGATTTAGTTTTAGAGTTGCCGTTTTAAGTCCTAAATCATTGATTGTATTTGAAATAAATTCCAATTCGTTAATTCCAGCACTCCCCACTTCTGATGCTCCCAACAAAAGTTTAAGCGACTTCAATTGACTGTCAAAATCACCACTCAAACTAAATAAGGGTTCTAGGATTTTAATGCCTTCAGAAGATATTCCTTTTTGTAGCATCTCATCTTTGACCTTTTCTGCACCTATTTTATCGAGTTTATCAAGTGCAATTGTAAAATCAATGAGTTTGTCTTGAGCTCCAATTCGTTCTGCTATAGCAGATAAAATTTTTCTATTGTTAATATTGATAGTAACGCCTTCAAGTTTTAAGTCTGAAAAAATAGCATCATAAAGCTGAATAAATTCAACTTCTTGCCACAAGGAATTTGAACCAACAACATCTGCATCACATTGATAAAATTCTTGAAAACGTCCCTTTTGGGGACGATCGGCACGCCAAACAGGTTGTATTTGGTAGCGTTTGAATGGAAGCGTGATGTCATTTTGATATTGAACAACATAGCGGGCAAACGGTACAGTGAGGTCATAACGCAACGCCTTTTCTGAAAGTGAATTGGAAAAACGGGATAAATGGCCTTCTTTAAGAGCGCTTAAATCTGCTTTTTTAACCTTGTCACCGGAGTTTAATATTTTAAAAATAAGGCGATCACCTTCTTCTCCATATTTACCCAAAAGTGTTTCAGATAACTCAAAACTAGGAGTTTCAATAGGCTCAAAACCAAAGGCCTTAAAATTTGACTTTATGGTATTGAAGATGAATTCACGATTGGCAATTTGCAGCGAATTAAAATCTCTAGTTCCTTTTGCTATTCTTGGTTTTGTTGCCATAAGTTCTTATTAATAACAAATATCTTATTTTTTGCAACGCTATCCAATGAGTTGTTCAAAATACTTAAACAATTCTCCTTTGGTGATGCTTGCCCCTTTTTCAATCAATTCAAAAATATTAAGATTTTTCTCGCCTACAACTTCTTTTTCTGCATCAAATAGCTCCACCTTATCAGACATTATGTTTTCTCTAAGCCAAGAAAACCCTTCTCTTGTTGTTAAGTCAATAGAATGTGAATTTATTTTTAGGCCTAATAATGCAATTGTTTTTTCTTTAATTTTAAACAAATACATGTGTTGAGGCGCTATATTTTCCAAAAATTCTACTTTTCCTAAAACACCATCCCAAACCAAATCACTAAAAATATCCATTTCCTCTTCGGCTACTTTTGGTTGATTTGTCTTAATTTTAGTCCACTCTTCTCCAGTAATAGATTGTGTGGCTAAAAAATTGATAAATTCTTGGTGTAATTCTTCAAATTGTTCTTTGGTTAATCTTCTGTATTTCATCTCAAAATATTAACAAAAAAGGTCTGTTGAAAACAGACCTTTTGAAAATCAAACATATTCTTTATTTACGCCTTTGCAGGGACAATTTCAAAAGGAAGTTCGACATGAACATCTCGATGTAAACGTACATTAGCGGTATATTTACCTAAACGCTTTACGTTGCCTCCTGTTACATAAATGAATTTCTTATCTACAGCATGTCCAGCACTTTCAAGAGCTTTAGAAACATTGATATTGTTCACAGAGCCAAACAACTTGTCTCCAGAACCAACTTTTGCAGCAATTTTTACCTCCAAAGCTTTTATCGCCTCAGCAACTTTTTGTGCATCTTCAATGATTTTCTTTTCTTTAAAAGCACGTTGCTTTAAGTTTTCAGCAAGCACTTTTTTTGCAGATGTGGTAGCAAGAATCGCCTTGCCACCAGGAATTAAAAAATTTCTACCATAACCATTTTTAACTGTTACAATATCGTCTTTAAAACCTAGTCCTTCTACGTCTTGTTTTAATATTAGTTCCATAGTTATGATAATTTTATTTTAATAAATCTGCAACATATGGCATTAAAGCTAAGTGTCTAGCTCTTTTTACTGCAGTTGCAACTTTACGTTGGTATTTTAAAGATGTTCCTGTAAGTCGTCTTGGTAAAAGCTTACCTTGTTCATTGACGAACTTCAATAAAAAATCGGGATCTTTGTAATCAATATACTTAATTCCAGATTTCTTAAAACGACAATACTTCTTAGTTTTATTTGTATCAATATTGAGAGGAGTCAAATATCTAATTTCACCACCCTTTTTGCCTTTTGCTTGTTGTTCTATTGACATAATTACGCTTTTTCTTTTAGTTTAACTCTTCTTCGTTCTGCCCATGAAATGGCATGCTTGTCAAGTTTTACAGTAAGGTAACGCATAAAACGCTCGTCACGTCTAAACTCAACTTCAAGTGAGCTTATAGCTTCACCTGGTGCAGTAAATTCAAATAAGTGGTAAAATCCACTTTTTTTGTTTTGGATTGGGTAGGCCAATTTTTTTAGCCCCCAATCTTCTTTTGATACCATCTTAGCTCCTTTAGAAACGAGAAAATCTTCGTATTTCTTTACTGTTTCCTTTATCTGATCTTCAGATAAAACGGGATTTAAGATGAAAACAGTTTCGTAATGATTCATATATATAATTTTAAAATGGATGCAAAAATAACTATTTTATATGGCTTAAACAACAATACATCACACCTTTTTTTTATTTTAATTTACTCCTTTTAACGATGATTATTGGATTTTATCGAAATTATATTTAAATTTGGTGATAAATTTTATCATGCCAAAACCAATTTTACTATGAAAATTAATTGTATTGTTATAGACCCACACACGATTCAAAGAATTAATACGATTTCCAAAATTAACAAAAACGATGAATTACGTTTTGTAAATGAATTTAGTTCATGTTCTGAAGCTCTGGAGTATATTGAAAAAAATAATACGGATTTAATTTTTCTTGAAGTCGATACTCCAAACATAAATGGTTTTGAATTTTTAGATTTGATTAAAACCAATGGTGAAAAAATGCCAAAAGTGATTATCACTACTAAAAATACCGAACACGCGTTTAAGTCATACAGATACAGTGTTGTGGATTTTTTAGCAAAACCACTAAATGATTCTTTATTTCATGGTGCCGTTGAAAAAGTTTTAAAGCTGACAACTCAAAAAAGCACAACCAATGATTCAGATACACAACATATTTTTATCAAGAGTAACCTAAAAAAACGAAAAGTCTATACCAAAGACATCAAATGGATTGAAGCTCTTGGAGACTATGTAAAGCTTATCACCGATAATGGCAGTTTTGTTATATTATCTACAATGAAAGCTTTTGAAAATGAATTGCCATCAAATAAATTTTTAAGAATTCATAAATCCTATATTATAAATCTTAAAAAAGTGGAACGCTACAACAGCAAGTTTGTAGAAATTGATAACTCACAAATTCCACTAAGTAGAAACAAAAAGACCACGCTTACCGAAGCTCTAGAAATAACATCTTAGTTTAGTAATTATCGACATTAATTACCAATCGAATTGGACGAAACAATTTTGTACTCAAGAAACTGTTTTTTACCCGATGAATTATCGTTTTTGTTTT
The DNA here is from genome assembly GCA_965662485.1 of Flavobacteriaceae bacterium. Taxonomy (GTDB): domain Bacteria; phylum Bacteroidota; class Bacteroidia; order Flavobacteriales; family Flavobacteriaceae; genus UBA3537. The sequence continues at coordinate 50,060 of CBFIIL010000003.1, forward strand.
TTGTAAAGATTGCTCATCAGGAATTTTAATTAGTATGTTCTTATGATACAAGTTTCTTATCCTTGAAACTGGCGGAAATTCTGGCCCTAAAACATTTGAACCAAAAAATTGAGACAGTGATTTAGCCAACCAAGCTGCACCTTCATTTACTCTGTTGTAATCTTTGTGTTTTAATGTGATTTTTATAATTCTATAATAAGGAGGGTATTTATAAATTCTACGCTGATAGGTTTGTTCGTTAAACATTTTAACATAATCATTCATTGAAACCTGTTGTAAAATATTGTGATGCGGATTGTAGGATTGAATAATCACTTTACCTCTTATTTTTGTACGTCCCGCCCTACCCGATACTTGCTGCAAGAGTTGAAAACAGCGTTCATGAGCTCTAAAATCGGGGAAGTTTATAAGCTGGTCGGTATTGAGCACTCCTACTAACTTTATGTCTCTAAAATCTAGACCTTTTGTAAGCATTTGAGTACCAACTAAAATATCTATTTCCTTTTGTTCAAACTTTTGAATAATTCGCTCATAGCTGTACTTTCCACGTGTGGTATCCAAATCCATACGAGCAACTTTTGCTTCTGGAAAAAGAGTCATGGTTTCTTCTTGAATTTGTTCTGTTCCAAACCCTTTAGTATCTAAATCTACCCCACCACATGCACCGCATTGCTTTTGAGAAACAATACTATAGCTACAATAATGACAGCGCAATTGATTTGAATACTGATGATACGTTAAACTCACATCACAATTTGGGCACTCCGGACTATGACCACATGTATTACAAGATAGAATTGGCGCATACCCGCGCCTGTTTTGAAATAATATAATTTGATGATTATTGTCCAATGCCTCTTTCATTTCAGAAATAAGACGATCGCTAAAATGTCCAGTCATTCGCTTTCGTTTGTATTTATCTTTTAAATCCACCAATTCTATTTCTGGAAGAATAACATCGTTGTAACGTTTTGTCAAAGAAACATAACCGTACTTTTGCTGTATAGTAGCATTAAAATAACTTTCAATACTTGGTGTTGCAGATCCTAAAATTGTTTTTGCTTTGTGTAGACCTGCCAAAACAATAGCAGTATCCCTAGCATGATAACGTGGGGCGGGATCAAATTGTTTGTATGAGGGCTCATGTTCCTCATCTATTATAACTAAACCAAGATTTGAAAAGGGTAAGAATAATGACGACCGCGCTCCTATCACAACCCTAGAACGTTCAGAATTTTGCAACACTCGATTCCAAATTTCTACTCGTTCATTTGGATTGAAGCGCGAATGATAAACTTCTATTTGATCTCCAAAAAAATGCTTTAACCTTAAAACCAATTGAGAAGTTAGTGCAATCTCTGGAACCAAGAACAAGGCTTGTTGATGATTTTCTAGCGCTTCTTCTATCAATTTTACATAAATTTCAGTCTTTCCAGAAGAGGTTACACCATGAAAAAGGCACACGTCTTTATCGAGAAGTACAGTTTTTATATTCGATAGAGCATCATTTTGAGCAGCACTAAGAATTACTGTTTTTTTGTGAGCCAATTCATCAAATTTTAATCGGTCTATTTCAATAAAATGCTCTTCAAAAACACCTTTATCAATCAATGTTTTTATTTGAGCAGAAGAACCACCACTAGTTTTTTTGATTTCAGCTACAGCAACTTTTTCTGAATCTTTTGATAATGAAAAATAGGCAAGAACAATTTGCTTTTGCTTTTTGGAACGTTGAAGTTGCTCCAAAAGAGCTTCCAAATTATGTTGTTTTGAATAATTGGTATGAAGAGTTACACAACGTAGTAGTTTTGGCTTGTACTTCTGAACAAGTTCTTGACTTGTAGTAATCAGATGGGCATCTAGCAAAGGTTTTAAAACTTTAAATGTATTTTTATTGTGCAATATTGAGTGTACTTCATCTACAGTTAATCGAGGTTCTTGTTGTAGGGCTTCAATGACAATAAATTGATCATCTGTTAGTGTGTTTTCATCGAATGAAACTTCTGGATGCAAAGCTATTATAGACTCACTCTGAAGTAACAATGCATTGGGTAAAGCCGCTGATAAAACATCGCCAATAGCACACATATAATATTGAGCAATCCAAGACCAGTGGCGTAATTGGACTTCGTGTATAATGGGTGTTTCGTCTATGATGCTATGAATGGATTTTACATCGTATGCGGTTGGTGCAGTATTATGAAGTTTAAATACCAAAGCGGTATATATTTTGCGTTTACCAAATGGAACAGCAACGCGCATACCAGGTTTGATAAATTCAAATTCTGCTTCTGTAACTGCATATGAAAAATTACGCTCCAAAGGAAGTGGTAATATGACATCTATAAAATAGGAATGATTAATCAGTTGCATTTTTGTTTAAGTTGTTGCAAAGATGCGTTAAGCTCAAAACCGAGCAACAATATAATGGCGTTTAACCATAAATAAAATAACAAAATCAACAATGCTCCAATTGAACCATATAACTGATTATAATTTGAAAAATTTTCGATGTAAAAACCAAATAAATACGAATTTAGAAGTACCAAAAGTGTTGTAAATAACGCGCCTACAGAAAAAAATCGTGACTGTTTGCCATCTTTTGTTCCAAAAAAATAAAGCACTGCAATGATTAAGTAAATCATAACTATAAAAAACAAAAATCTGGAAGCATCTAACCAAAATAATTCAGTTGTGGCGTCTTCAATATTCAAGGTATCATACAAGGGATGAATCAAATAAATTTCAGAAAAACCAATACCAATAATGGTAATAATCAAAATTATGACCAAAATGATTGAAACACCAAAAGCATAAAGATATTGATTGATAAAACTCCTATTGAATTGTTGATGATATGAATTTTCAAAGCCAGAAAAAACGGCATTAACTCCATTAGACATCAAAAACATTGAAATAAAAAAAACCGATGAAATAAGCCCACCTCCTCTATTTTTATTGATATTTTCAAAAATATTTTGATTGAAAAAATCTGAAGTGTTTGGAGGTAAAGAAGCGTCCAAAAAATTAAGAAAATCTGATTGAAATCCTTCAAAAGGAATGTATGGAATCAAGATAATAATAAACAAAAGAAATGGGAAAATTGCCATAAAAAAACTAAATGCTACTGCACTAGCGCGAATGGTAAGCGCACCATGAATAATCCCTAAAACATACATTTCAAGAAGATCATAAAGTGAAAGCCCCTCAAGGCCAGGAAGCTTAATGGATTTCAAAATGCGAAGAATCCAACGTAAAACAGGAATTTTTTCTATTTTTTGTTCAATGGACTTACTCATTTTACAGCCTTTAAACTGAGGTCCATGTTATAAACAGAATGTGTAAGCGAACCCGAAGAAATAAAATTAACACCACACTCGGCATAATGACGTAAAGTTACTTCATTAATACCTCCTGAAGATTCTGTTTGACATTGATTGCCAATAAGTTCGACAGCGTCTTTAGTTTCTTGAATACTAAAATTATCAATCAAAATACGATCTGCTCCACCATGTGCCAGAATAGCCCTGATTTCATCCATATCTCTAGCTTCAACAATGATTTTTAAATTGAGTTGATTTGCTCTAATATACGCTGTTGTTAAATCCAGTGCTGTGGTAACATCACCTGCAAAATCAATATGATTGTCTTTAAGCATAATCATATCGTACAATGCAAAACGATGGTTTGCTCCACCACCAATGGTTACTGCCCATTTTTCTAAAGCACGGATACCAGGGGTTGTTTTTCGAGTATCTAAGATTTTAGTACCAGTTCCTTTCAGCAGGTCTACAAAATAATTTGTTTTTGTTGCAATAGCGCTCATCCGCTGCATTGCATTTAGAACAAGGCGTTCGGCTTTCAAAATAGATTGCTGAGGACCAACAACCTCAAAGGCGATATCACCAAATTTGACAGCAGTTCCGTCATTAATATGCGCTTTCATCCGTAGTTTTGGATCAACATATTTAAAAACTTGACGTGCAAATTCTACACCTGCCAATATTCCTTTGTCTTTTACCAATAAATGTGCTTTGCCAAAAGTATGTTCTGGAATACAAGCCAATGAGCTGTGATCACCATCACCAACATCTTCACGAATTGCGTTAACGATTATGATATCAATTTCATTTTGGAATGCTTCTGGACTGATCATTTTGATTTTGTTTAAAGCTAAATTAAGAATTTGAACCATTAAAAATAAAAAAATACCATGTAATTTATGATTAACTTTGATACATGAAAATTAAACTGCTAACCATTGGAAAAACAGACGATGCAGAACTAGCGCATTTGATTCAAAAATATGAGTCAAGACTGAAGCATTATATTCAATTTTCACTAGAAATTATTCCTGATTTAAAAAATACCAAAAACCTAACGAAGGAAGTTCAAAAGGAAAAAGAAGGTGATTTGATTTTAAGTAAAATTTCTACTTCAGATCGGATGGTGCTTTTGGACGAAAATGGAACTTCTTTTGACTCAATAGAGTTTTCTAAATTCTTACAAAAACAGATGAATTCAGGAATAAAACAGTTGGTTTTTGTTATAGGTGGTCCTTATGGTTTCTCAGAAAAAATATACGAAAAATCACAGAGAAAAATTTCACTTTCAAAAATGACTTTCTCACATCAAATGGTACGTTTGTTTGCAGTAGAACAAATTTACAGAGGATTTACGATCTTAAAAAATGAACCTTATCACCACCAATAAATATTATGATTGAAATAGTTTTTGCAACAAATAACCCAAATAAACTTGAAGAAGTTCAAGCACAATTGCCAAAGGAAATTAAACTCATAAGCCTAGGAGATATTGGTTGTACAGAAGATATTCCTGAAACACAAAACACAATTGAGGGCAATGCTATTCAAAAGGCAAATTATATCAAATCTAAATACCATTTAGATTGCTTTGCAGATGACACTGGACTTGAAGTTGAGATCTTAGATGGTGCGCCAGGTGTACACTCTGCAAGATATGCAGGTCCACAAAAAAATTCTGAAGACAACATGAATAAACTTCTCTATGCTTTGGAAAACAAAGCAAACAGACGAGCACAATTTAAAACTGTTATTGCATTACATTACAATAGTGAATTGCTATTGTTTGAAGGCATTTGTAAAGGAGAGATTACTCAAGAAAAAGTAGGAACTGGAGGTTTTGGCTACGACCCTATATTCAAACCTTTTGGGAAACAAAATACCTTTGCTGAACTCTCGATGTTGGAAAAAAATAAAATTGGTCATAGAGGTCGAGCTGTTGCACAATTGATTCAATTTTTTAAAAACAACCATTAAATTAATAAATTAACGTACCTTTGCCGCAAATCCTCAGGGTGAGGATGTGTTACAAGAAGTATGATAAATTGGTTCGATACGCTTCTAAGGTAACACCTAATCGCACATCGAATACACATACGAATGAACACATTCCAACAACTTGGTCTTGAAGACCATTTGCTTCAAGCCATCATTGATCTTGGTTTTGAAACACCAAGCGAAGTTCAACAAAAAGCAATTCCAACACTTCTTTCAGAAGAAAATGACCTTGTAGCACTCGCTCAAACAGGGACAGGAAAAACAGCAGCATTTGGGTTTCCAATGCTCCAAAAAATTGATGTAAATAGCCGAACAACTCAAGGGCTTATTCTCTCGCCAACACGTGAATTGTGTTTACAAATCACAAACGAGCTTAAACTTTATGGAAAATACTGTAAAGGTTTAAACGTCACGGCAATCTATGGTGGTGCAAGTATTACAGAACAAGCTAAAAACGTAAAACGAGGAGCGCAAATAATTGTAGCCACACCTGGTCGTATGAAAGATATGATTAGCAGACGTTTGGTTGATATTTCAAAAATTGACTATGCAGTTTTAGATGAAGCTGATGAAATGCTCAATATGGGTTTTTTCGAAGATATAAAGGCTATTTTATCACATACACCACAAGAAAAATCGACATGGTTGTTTTCGGCAACTATGCCAAAAGAGGTTTCTATAATTGCAAAAAAATTCATGCTAAGCCCAACAGAAATAACTGTTGGACATAAAAACACAGGAAGCAAAAACGTTTCTCACGAATATTATTTAGTAGGATCAAGAGATCGTTATGCGGCTCTAAAGCGATTAGCAGATGCCAATCCAAGTATTTTTTCTGTGATTTTTTGTAGAACAAAACGTGATACTCAAAAAGTTGCAGAAAAACTTATTGAAGATGGTTATAATGCTGGGGCTTTACATGGTGATTTGAGTCAAAATCAACGTGACTTGGTAATGAAATCTTTTAGAAATAAACAAATTCAAATGCTTGTAGCAACAGATGTTGCAGCCCGTGGAATTGACGTTGATGACATTACACATGTTATCAATTATCAACTTCCTGATGAAATAGAAACTTACACCCACCGAAGTGGTCGTACTGGGCGCGCAGGAAAATCTGGTGTTTCCATGGTAATTATCACCAAAAGTGAACAACGCAAAATCAAAACGATTGAAAAAATTATTCAAAAATCATTTGTAAAAAAAGATGTACCAGATGGTATGGAAATTTGTGAGGTTCAATTAAAAGCATTAGCCCACAAAATTCATGACACAGAAATCAATCATGAAATTGACCCTTTTCTTGAAGAGATAAATTTATTACTTGAAGATACTAGCAAAGAAGAACTCATCAAAAAGTTTTTTTCTGTTGAATTTACACGCTTTTTTAATTACTATAAAAATGCTAAAAATCTAAACTCACCAAAAGGCAGTGATTCATTTTCGGAAGGAAAACAAGACGATCAATCGGCACGTTTCTTTATCAATATTGGTAAAAAAGACGGTTACGATTGGATGAGTATGAAAGATTTTCTTAGGGACGCGCTTGAACTTAAACAAGATGATGTTTTTAAAGTTGATGTAAAAGATAGTTTTTCGTTTTTCAATACTGAAACTATTCATATGCCAAAAGTCTTGGAATTTTTTACTGATTTTAAGCAAAATGGACGCTATATCAACGTTGAAATTACAGAGAAAAAAGAACGTAGAGGCAATCGTAGGTTTGGAAAACAAAAAGGTGGGCGCTCTAGAAGAAAAGACGAATTTAGATCGGAAAGTAGAGGAGGTAGAAAAAAGGAAAGAAGAAATGAAAATACTGGCCGTTCGCCACGCAGATCGTCTGACTTTAAACCGCAAGGAAGTGGCTCCTCAAGACCCAGAAGAAACAGAAGAAAATAGGTTAATTGTTAATTTTAAAACAAAATTTGGGCTGAAATTTGCTATATAAGCTGAGTTTAGTATTTTTAACTCAACAAATTTTCTATGAAAAAACGCCTATACACTTTCCTCTTATTTGCTTTTACACTCTTTAGTTATAGTCAAGACTACTCTGTAGTTAGAGGAAAAATAGTGAATGCCGCTAATGACGAACCCATGGAAAATGTGAATATCGTCAATCTCAATCAAGTTTATGGAACTTCCACCGATATTGAAGGTGAATTTGAAATCAATGCAAAAGCAAATGATACTTTACACCTTTCTTTTTTGGGCTTTAAATCTATTAAAGTTAGAGTAACAAACGACTGGATTAATTTTGGGAACACTACAACAATTGAACTCACAGAGCTTGCACTAGCTTTAGAAGAAGTTGTAGTCAATAAATTAAAACTTACAGGCTATTTAGAAGTTGACATCAAACAAGTTCCTATTCAAAAAAATATACGTTATAGCATATCTGGGCTCAATACTGGATATGAGTCTAGTCCACGATCGCCAAGTATGGTCACCAAAGTTTTGGGCGCCATATTCAATCCTGCGGATTTCTTGTATAATATTTTTGGAAAAAAACCTCGCGAAATGAAAAAACTTCGCAAAATGAAAAAACAAGAGGAAATTCGAAACATTCTTTCTTCTCGATTCGACAGAGAAATGCTAACCGCATTACTGCAAGTCGATAAGGTTGATTTAGAACTTCTTATTAGTGAATGCAATTACTCCGATGATTTTATTAGAACTGCAAACGACCTTCAAATTCTTGACGCCATAAGCGAATGCTATGAAGAATATAAAATTCTTAGTAAAGGACGTTAAGTTTGAGAATTTAAAAAAAGTTAAAAAATGTTTTGGGGTTTAACATTTTTTTATACATTTATGGTGTTAATGTTTGCCCCCAATCATGAACAACAACCGAAACTTCACACATTTGGTTTCAACTTTTTTTCTTTTTGAGGGCGGTATTATTAAAAAATCAATAATAACTAAATCAAAATATTATGGAAATTATTAGCACTTTAGTAATAGGAGCGATAGCTGGATGGCTTGGCAGTTCAATATTTAAAGGTAGTAGCCTTGGACTTATTGGAAATATCATTGTTGGTATTATTGGTAGTTTTGTTGGGAGCTGGTCTTTAGGAAAACTTGGCGTAAGTTTAGGCTCAGGTTGGGTTGGTGCTATTTTGACAGGTGCAGTTGGAGCACTAATAATATTATTTCTTCTTAATTTGATTTTCAAAAAACGGGTATAAGTCAAGAATAACCCTGCTTGACTTTCTTAGCCCCAATGCACACAATCTGTATGAAAATATGGTGCGTGTGCATTTTTTTTTAAATTTGTATAAATTTTAATTATGCATCCATTTATAAAAAGCGGTTTAGCAGTTCTTGCAGGAATTTTTGTTGGAGGAATTGTGAATTTTGGTATTATTATTCTTAGCAGTTCTATTATCCCACCACCAAATGGTGTGGATGTTTCTAATATTGAAAGTATAAAAACTAATATTCATCTATACAAACCAATTCATTTTCTATTTCCTTTTTTGGCTCATGCACTTGGTACTTTTTCTGGAGCAGTTTTAGCAATAAAAATTTCAAAACAAACAAAAATAGCATACATGGTAGCACTTGTATTCTTATATGGAGGCATTTCTATGATTACACAAGTGCCTAGTCCCATGTGGTTTACAGTACTAGATCTTGGACTTGGTTATATCCCAATGGCTTGGTTGGCTACAAAAATTTCGAGCTAGAGGCCTTTATTTTTTGCTTCAATCCACTTCGAAAAATATTTTGAACTTTGCATAGTGTGGTGCTGAAGTAAAATACCTGTAAAGTTTTTTATTCTGTGGGAATCCAAATTATTCTCTAAATATTGTATTCTTTCAATAAAAACTGAATAAAATCTTTCTGTCATAAATCTTTTTCTTAATGTCAAAAAACCAATATTTTGTGCAGACTCCCAAAGGTTTTTATTTGTGTATAGTTCAATTGCTTTCTCAATAAAATTATCTTCATCATTAGAAACATGATTGTTATAATCGCAAGACTCAAAAATACCCTCAGCTGCAATTTCTGATAAAACACAGGGGGTTCCGTTGCGTATTGCATCTATAACTTTTCCTTTAAGACCCGCTCCAAATTTAATTGGTGCCAATAGAACCCTAGAGGATAAAAGTACTTTATCTATATTCTCAACAAAACCATGGACAAAAAAGTTTTCTTTTTTGTTGGATAGACACAAATGTTGTGTTTTTGGATAAGAACCATAAATATTTAAAAATGCGTCAGGACATTTTTTTCTTAGTTTTGGCCAAATGTGCTTTTTTAAATATGTAACTGTATCTGCGTTTGGAGGATGAATAAAACTACCTACAAAAACAAAATCCTTGCGATTTTCAAAATCTGGCAACTCTTGCTGAGTTAGTATTTGATTGAATTCTAAAAGAAAGGGTAAATACAGTATTAACGAAGTATCTATATTCAATTCCTTAGATAAAATATCAAACTCAACTTCAGAGATAATTAAAGATAAATCGCATCTGTAAATACTTGCCAATTCTCTTTTAGCGATATCATTTTTTAAAAAATCTTTTGAAAATTCAGTCGTTTTCAAATTTGCAATCTTTCGAGCTTTCCTTAAAAAATGAAGATCCTCTGTATCTAAAATGCGAATAGCTTTTGGGCAACAATTTGTGACGCGCCAACCAAATTGTTCTTCTGTTATAAAGCGATCAAATACAACACAATGCGGATTTAAATCTTTTATATATTCATCAAAACTGATATCATTCAGTTTGAGATTTATAGTTTTTACACCAATAGAATTTAGGTCAAAAGAATTTAAAGAATGTTTTGATGCAGATCCAAAAACAACATAAAAGCCTTGATTTTGGAAAAATTTTATCAATTGCAATATCCTTGTGCCAGCCGCTGTAGATTTTGGCTCTGGAAACACAGTTCCAATAAAAAAAACAATGGGAGATTTTGACCTCAAATTTTGGATAGATTATTTTTAACACTCAAAAATAGGAATTAATCTTATCATCTGCTCAACAAATTAAAATCTTAGAACGAAAAGTGATATCTTTGCATTTTTAAAATGCAATCTTTATGTCGTTAACACCATTAAACGCTATTTCCCCAATCGACGGACGCTACAGGTCAAAAACAAACAAACTTGCAGATTATTTCTCTGAAGAAGCTTTGATCAAGTATCGTGTTTTGGTTGAAATAGAATATTTTATTGCATTATGTGCAATTCCATTGCCGCAGCTTTCAGGGTTTGATTCTAATTTATTTGAAAATCTACGTAGTATTTACAAAAACTTTTCTTCCGAAGATGCAAAAGCGATAAAAGAAATAGAGCGTGTAACCAACCACGATGTTAAAGCTGTTGAGTATTTTATAAAGCAAAAATTTGATGCCTTAAATCTTAGCACATACAAAGAGTTTATTCATTTTGGGCTCACTTCACAAGACATTAATAATACCGCTATTCCACTGAGCATAAAAGACGCTGTTGAAAATGTATATCTTCATGATTTTCAGGATATTATTAAAAAATTAGAAGGCTTTACTGAGGAGTGGAAATCTGTAACACTTTTGGCACGTACTCATGGCCAGCCGGCCTCTCCTACTCGATTAGGAAAAGAAATTGAAATCTTTAAAGTACGATTAGAAGAACAACTCAAAACATTAAAAACCATTCCGCATGCAGCAAAATTTGGTGGCGCAACAGGAAATTTTAATGCACACCATGTTGCATATCCAAATATCGATTGGAAAGCATTTGCTACATCATTTTTGAATACAAATTTAGGTCTTCATCATTCTTTTCCAACAACTCAAATTGAGCACTACGACCATGCAGCGGCATTGTTTGATGCCATGAAGCGTATTAATACTATAATTATAGATATGAATCGAGATTTTTGGACCTATATTTCGATGGATTATTTTAAACAAAAAATTAAAAAGGGTGAAGTTGGAAGTTCAGCGATGCCACACAAAGTTAACCCAATAGACTTTGAAAACAGCGAAGGTAATTTAGGTATTGCAAATGCTATTTTGGAGCATCTTGCTGCTAAGTTACCCATTTCTAGGTTACAACGTGATTTAACCGATAGTACGGTACTTCGTAATGTTGGAGTTCCTTTTGCACATACTATAATTGCTTTTAAATCTACACTAAAAGGTTTAAATAAATTGCTACTTAATGAGCAGAAAATTGCTAGTGATTTAGAAAAAAATTGGGCCGTTGTTGCTGAAGCTGTTCAAACTATTCTTAGACGTGAAGGATATCCTAACGCTTACGAGGCTTTAAAAGGATTAACACGAACAAACGCAGCAATCACAAAGGGTTCTATTGCGAAGTTTATTGATACATTAGAAGTTAGCAATGACGTTAAGGAGGAGTTGAAAAAGATTACGCCTTCAAATTATACTGGTATATAAAAAACGCTCCGTATAGAATAGAGCGTTTTTTTTGTAAGTTTTTTTTGTGATTTAGAGCATAAAATCTAAAAAACCATCAACATTCATTTCTTTTGTATCCAATTTGTTGATAATCGGACCGAGTTCCATGATTTTGGAGACATTCATTTCATCTCCCAAAACACGAATAATTGCAAAACCAAATTCTTTAGATTCACCAAAAATAACTAACTCATCTATAGCATCATCGTTACCAGTATACGTTATTTTGATTTTTCCTTCTTTAGGGTTCCCTAAACGCAACAACTCATTATAACTCTCATCTTTCAAAAGCTCTTTTATTTTAGTGACTTCTTCATCATATGTATCCAAACTTCCACTCTTTAAACTATAACCAAGCATATTGAGTTTATCAATAGAATTAATGGCATCTTTTTGTGATTTAGTAACCTGAATATCATTGACTCCCAAAAAAGAAACAGGAACATCCATTGAAATAAAGTTTGGTGCTTCTTGATGATCTACAAAGTAGGTTTGTAAAGTTGGCTTTGTATCGCAACCTAGAAGAATAAAAAACAAAAGCACAAAAATTGAAGTAGTATTAAGTTGTTTCATTTATTCTTTTTTTGAGGCTTTTTTAAGTTGGTCTCCACCTGGAACATTAAGTTGAGTTGTAAGTTCCGAAACTTTACGCAAATCAATATCTCCTGTTAGGGAAAGTAAAACTGTTTCGATGATGCGTTGCTGTCCATTGATGCTAATATCTCGTTTTTCCATAGCTTTTGACAAGCCATTAACAAGCATTAAAAGTTCAGAAACATGGTTCTCATCACTTCCAGATAGTACATAGAACTTGATGTTTTTTCCGTCATCTTTAATGCGCATCAATTCTTCTAGCGAAGAGGATTTGACGTAGCTTTCAACATCAGAAATGATGGCTTTAGAAACTTCGGCATCATCAGTTGTATAAACTGTTAGGTTGTTCAATGTTTTAACTTGCTCCAAAAAAGCATCGGCTTCTGGATCATTAGTTTTTATTTTCATTTCGGCGAGCATGCCAAACATTTTCTGATTAACAACTACTGAACTAACATTGTCCATGTCGTCATATTTTTCAAAAAGACTTTGTGCGAATGCCATTGGTGCAATGGCTAATAATAAAATAATTTTTAGATTTTTCATGGTATAAATTTACTTGTTTATTTTAAAAATTTTGTTGGTTGTTGTGTTAAACGTATTGAGATATGTCATATTTTGTTCTCCTTTTTGCATTGCGTTAGAAAAAACTTCTAAATTTTTGAGTTGGGAAGTTCCTTTGTTCAAATTATTTGATAGCAATTCTAGTGCTGTTTTTGTTTGATTATAAGCGAATATTTCGTCTTCTGAATATTGTACTGTTGAAGTTGAATTATAGTTTAGAGCGAGACCAATCAGAATAACTACAGAAGCTGCTATAGAAAGATTTCTAAAAGAATGTATTCTTTTATTTAATTTTAAATCTGGTATATAGTCTTGTTGCTTTTCATTTGAAAAGTAGCAAAAAAGCGTCTTGTAATGTAACAGGTGTTCTGGAACGTCATTTTGTGCAAAAAAGTCGGCTAATTTTGCTTCTTGAGCGATTGAGGTTTCACCTCGATCATATTTTTTTAAAAGCTCTTCAATTGGCTGTAACTCCATAATTATGTGCTTTAATTAATTTTTCTTTTAATGTCTTTCTTGCTCTTGAGAGCGCCACTCGAATAGCGGTTTCTTTCATGTCTAATACTTCTGCAATTTCTTTAAATTCGTATTGCTCTATATCTCTAAGTTGAATTATCAACTGTTGCTGAACAGGTAAAGTTTTTATGAATTTTTCTACTAAACTCACACTGTCTCTTACCTCTATCTTTTTTTGTAATTTTTGACTATGGTCCTCATAGTTATTGTGGGCTATTTTTAAATTTTGGGCGTATTTGGATTTCAATTTATCTAAACAATGATTTCGAGTAATTGTCATCGCAAAAGCTTCAGGGTTTTTATATGAACCCAATTTTTCACGTAAATTCCATAGTTTCAAAAGAACATCTTGTGTGGCATCTTCTGCCTCCTCTACAGAAACCAAAAACCGTTTTGCAAAACGATACAGTTTATTTTTGAAAGGATCAATTAGTGCTATGTACTCTCTTTCATTCATAAATTTGGTCCTGTTACAATTATAGACGATTGTAAAATAATTTTGTTACAAAGAATAAAATTATTATATTTTTTAGTGTAAATTGTGGTACAAAATTTGCTTGATTAAAGATAAGGATATTTATATATCAAACGACAACCAAAAAATAGTAAACGTATGAAAACAAAAATTAGATATATAGCTCTTACATTATTAATTGGGTTTTCATATGGTTGTTTTGAAGATAATGATGACAACACTACGGGTTCAACTAGCATAAAAGATTTTGTTTGGAAAGCTATGAATAGCGTATATCTTTATAACGCCAATGTACCAGACCTAGCGGATGATCGCTTTATAACTGAAACAGATTACAACAGTTTTTTAGACGGATATTCTTCTCCAGAAGACTTATTTGAAGACTTAGTCTTCGATCGTGAAAATGTAGATCGTTTTAGTATAATTACCAGTAATTATTTTGAATTAGAACAATCACTTAGTGGTGTCGCCAAAAGAAGTGGTGCCGAATTCAATTTCTATCTTGTACCTGGAAGTACTACAGAAGTTTTTGGCATTGTTCGTCTTATATTGCCCAATAGTAATGCAAGCCAAACCTCACTCACAAGAGGGCAGGTTTTCAATAAAGTCAATGGCACAACAATGACGACGAGTAATTATAGGTCTCTATTTAATAGTGATTCTTACACTATAAATTTGGCAAATTATGATGACAACAATACCAATGATGTTTCAGATGACAGCATTAGCGATACCGCTGAAGATATTACATTAATTAAATCTATCTACACTGAAAACCCAGTATATAAAACAGAGGTTTTTAATTTAAATAATAAAAAAATTGGATATCTAATGTATAATGGTTTTGTTGGAGAATTTGACTCAGAACTGAACAATGCTTTTGGAACATTTAAAGCCGAAAATATTGATCATCTTATTTTAGATCTTCGCTACAACCCTGGTGGTAGTGTAAGAACTGCAACTGCACTGGGTAGTATGATAACAGGTGGTTTTAATAATCAAGTTTTTGCAACATTAAAATACAATGAGGATTTGCAAAACAATAATTACGACTATGTTTTTACTGATGAGCTAACAAACGGTACATCTATCAATAGTTTAAATTTGGACGAAGTTTATGTATTAACCTCAGGCGCTTCTGCTTCTGCTAGTGAAATGATTATCAATAGTTTAAAATCATATATTACAGTGGTACATATTGGAAGTAGTACTGTTGGAAAGTCTCAAGCCTCTCAAATTATTTACGACTCATCAAATTTTGGAAGAGTCAATGCAAATTCCACTCACACCTATGCCTTATTACCGCTTATCGCAATAACTGTAAACAAAAACAATACTTCTGTTCCCTCCTCTGGCCTAGTACCCGATATTGAATTTAAAGAAAAAGCAGCGAATTATGGAATTTTGGGTGACCCCACAGAACCCCTTTTAGAAGCCGCTTTAAACGAAATTCAAATTTCTGGAAGGTATTCTAATTTTGAATCCAACAATAGTGATGAAATTACGATTTTGAATGCATTGGATTCAAAAAGCACATTAATGATTGCAGACTAGTCTAAAAACTATATTTTTGTAAATTATAAATCAAATAACTTTTATGGAGTCAACTATTATTAATAAAAAAAATTTGATAATTGCTATTATTATGTTGGCTGCTGTACTCACTAGATTAGTTCCTCATCTTCCAAACTTCACACCTGTTACAACTATTGCACTTTTTGGTGGTTTGTATATTTCAAACAGAATCTTGGCCTATGCTTTGCCTCTTGTTATTATGTGTATTTCTGATATTTTTCTCGGCTTTTCTTCCATTACATTATTTGTTTATGTTGGTTTTATGCTAGTAACACTTATTGGTGCACTAAGAAAAAAACCTAGTATTCTAACTATATTTTTGGGGAGTTTAAGCTTTTTTGTTGTTACAAATTTTGGCGTTTGGTTACTGGGCTACCCAAAGACTTGGACTGGTTTAGTTGAATGCTATACCCTAGCCTTGCCTTTTTTTAGAAATTCTTTGTTAGGAGATTTTTTCTATTCGGGAGTAATGATTATTGGATTTAATTTTATCCAAAAACACTATTTGCAAGAAGTAAAATAACTTTAACTAAAACGATCGGCTGATATTAAATCCAAAGTAAAAATCACCATCGGTCCAGTCGCCGGTACTGTTACCCAAGGCAGTGTTAGCATTCATAAACTGAGAATTTGTGAAGTGTAATTGAAATACATGTCCTCCCGTTTCTAAATCAAATCCAATAGAAAGTGGATTGTTATATAGCGAGTTTTTAGCACGATTCAAATGTGCACCATATTCCAAATTAAAACACCAACGCTTACCCAATTTGTAGCGTCCACCAAAAACTAGCGCATATTGTGAATTTTCCTGATCATCGTTTACAACATAATTATCGTGGAAAAAGGTTGGAGATACTTGCAAAGACAATTTTTCATTAACCTTCCTTGAAATCAAAAGTTGAGCCACATAACTCAAACGGTGACTAAATTCCAATTTTGGAAGATTGTCTGTACTAAGAGCAGAATTGGCCAAAACAGAAGTATAACCCACTACTGTAAATGGAAAACTTTGACACTGATTGATGAGTCTAAATTTGGAGGCCACTTCATAAATCTTTTGATTTGAACTTCTAGAAGCACTGATGTTGATATTTTCTGTTAATCCATAAATAAAATTCAAATGAGTTACGGCTTCATCTAATCCAAAAAAGTTTTTAAACCCATTTTTTACACTTCCAAAACGATGTGAAACAACAAAGTAA
>CBFIIL010000004.1:0-59038 GCA_965662485.1 Flavobacteriaceae bacterium
ATGGCAAATTGGAAACCATTGGTGTCGGTAAATCAAAAAGTATGGGGGTTCACCGTGGTGTAGTTAATAACATTACACAGACGATTCAATCCATTCAAAATGCAGTTTCAGAAGCGGAAGCCACATCAGACATCAAAATTGATGGTGTCACTGTGGGCATCGCTGGACAGCATATTAGAAGTTTACAACATAGTGATTACATTACCAGACCAAATGCAGACCAGGTCATAAATGAAGAAGATATTGAGCGACTTATCAATCAAGTTCACAAACTTGTAATGCTACCAGGGGAGGAAATTATTCATGTTTTACCACAAGATTTTAAAGTTGATGGCCAAGCAGAAATTAAAGAGCCAATAGGAATGTATGGCGAACGTTTGGAAGCTAATTTTCATGTTGTTGTAGGTCAGGTTTCTTCAATTAGAAATATTGGCCGATGCATACAAACCGCAGGTTTGAGTTTGGAAGGGATTACTCTAGAACCTCTTGCTTCTGCAAAAGCGGTATTGAGTCAGGAAGAAAAAGAAGCTGGAGTAGCACTTATTGATATAGGTGGTGGAACTACTGATTTGGCGGTTTTTAAAGACGGAATAATTCGTCATACTGCTGTAATTCCTTTTGGAGGAAATGTCATCACTGAGGATATTAAAGAGGGATGCTCGATAATTGAAAAACAAGCAGAATTATTGAAAATTAAATTTGGATCTGCTTGGCCTGGCGAAAATAAAGACAATGAAATTGTTTCTATACCAGGGCTTAGAGGTCGAGATCCGAAAGAAATTTCATTAAAAAACTTATCAAAAATTATACATGCAAGAGTCGTAGAAATTATTGAACAAGTTTATGTTGAAATCAAAAACTATGGGCATGAAGAGCAAAAGAAAAAATTAATTGCAGGTATTGTGCTAACAGGTGGTGGAAGCCAATTGAACCATTTGAAGCAACTTGTAGAGTACATCACTGGAATGGATACCAGAGTAGGTTATCCAAACGAACATCTTGCAGGCGATAGTGATGGCGATATTACTAGCCCATTGTATGCCACCGCTGTTGGACTTGTTTTAGATGGACTTGAACGTCAAGAAAAGCAAGTATTCGTTGAAGACACAACTATTGACGAGGAAACATTAGAGACCCCAGACGAAAAACCCCAAGTGCAACCCAAACGATTTTTAGAGAAATTAACCGAACGTGTGAAGGATTTTTTAGAAAATGCAGAATAACCAACAAAAAAATAAATTTATGAGCAGTAATAACGAACTCGGAATCAAATTTGATTTGCCAAAAAATCAATCTAATATCATCAAGGTCATTGGAGTTGGTGGAGGTGGTAGCAATGCTATCAATCATATGTTTAACCAAGGAATAAAAGGTGTAGACTTTGTCATATGTAATACAGATGCACAAGCTCTTAACAATAGTGGCGTGTCCAATAAAATTCAACTTGGCATTCACCTTACTGAAGGGCTAGGAGCCGGTGCAAACCCTGAAATTGGAGAAAAAGCAGCCGTTGAAAGTTTGGAAGAGATACGCGCTATGCTGAATACCAATACAAAAATGGTATTCATTACTGCTGGTATGGGCGGTGGTACTGGAACTGGTGCAGCTCCAATTATTGCTAAAATGGCCAGAGAACTTGATATTCTAACCGTTGGTATCGTTACAATGCCATTCCAATTTGAGGGAAAAATAAGAAATACACAAGCACACAAAGGTATCGAGAAGTTAAGAAAAGTTGTTGATTCGTTGGTTATCATCAACAACAATAAACTTCGAGAAGTGTATGGCAATCTTGGATTTAAAGCAGGTTTTTCTAAAGCTGATGAAGTGCTCTCCACAGCTGCTCGTGGAATAGCAGAAGTCATTACACACCATTATACACAAAACATTGATTTACGCGATGCAAAAACAGTGCTAACCAATAGTGGAACAGCAATTATGGGAGCATCTACCGCAGTAGGTGAAAGTCGCGCTAAAAAAGCCATTACATCAGCATTGGACTCGCCACTACTTAATGACAATAAAATTACAGGTGCTAAAAATGTATTGCTATTGATTGTTTCTGGAAATCAGGAAATTACTATCGATGAGATTGGAGAAATAAATGACCATATCCAAGCAGAAGCGGGCTATGGTGCCAACATTATTATGGGGGTAGGTGAAGATGAAAAATTAGGTGAGGCCATATCGGTTACTGTAATAGCCACAGGATTTGATGTCGATCAACAAAATGATATTACAAATGTTGAACCTAAAAAAGTAGTTCATGCTTTGGAGGATGAACAAATAATGGAACATGATTTGATGCCGCCAAAAACAATTCAGACTATAGACGATGAACAAATTAATTTAACTCATGAAGAGGAAACAATTGTTTATTCTCTTGAAGACGATTCTGATTTACATAATTTAGAAGCTGCAGAAGATCAATATATGGATTTAATTCCAACAACAGAGCTTATAAAATCTTTGGATGTAGAATATGAAGAAGTTATTTCTGAAATTCCTGAGGAGGAATTTATAATTAATGAAGTAAAATCTGATCCAATTAAAGAAGAAACGCTTGAAGTTGAAGAACAAACAATGTTATCTTTTGACTTACCACTTCAACAAACCAACAGCACTGTTGAAGAAAATAATAATATTGAAATTTTTGAACTACAGGACAATGTAAACGAAATTGAAGTTGAAGATTATATAGAACTAATAGCAATTAATGAGTCTAGTTCAGAAGAGGAAAAGCGTTATACACTAGACGATCATATTATCCTGGAGAATACTAATCAAGAGTTTGATCCATCTAAGCAAAACACACCAACAGAAACCGAGGTTGACACCGAATTGGTATTTTCAAAAGTTACTGTAAAAGAACGCCAAGTTACAAAAGCCCCTGAAGAAAATGTTGATCCTTTTGATAGTCCAATTTCTAAAGTTCTACGCGATAGAGCTGATGAGCGTCGACAAAAAATGAAAGCGTTTAACTACAAATTCAATACTTCAAAAGTAGAAGAGTTTGAAAAAGAACCTGCCTACAAACGTCAGGGTGTAGAATTGAGTGATACTGCAACTTCCAACGAACCTTTGGCTTCAAGGTCATCTGTTGCGCTTGATGAAAACGAAGATGTACAAGTACGTAGCAACAATTCTTTTTTGCATGACAATGTAGATTAAATTATTAAATTAAATATTACTAAATAAACCTGAAACTAGTTTCAGGTTTTTTTTAAAGACATTTGTTATAATTACTTATATTCGTAATCCAAAATTTTTTGAAATGAGTTTACAAAATAACATAATGACGGCCATGAAAACGGCTATGAAATCCAAAGATACTGTTGCACTTACAGCTTTAAGATCTGTAAAATCGGCCATACTTTTGGCACAAACAGAAAGTGGATCAAAGGGCAGTATGAGTGAGGCAGAAGAGATAAAGCTCCTTCAAAAATTAGTTAAACAACGTCAAGATAGCGCTGCTATTTTTTCTCAACAAAACCGACCAGATTTGGCTGCTCCAGAATTAGCAGAAGCCAAAATTATAAGTCAATTTTTGCCTGAAATGCTTTCCGAGGCAGAAGTAGAAAAACATGTTGTGGTCGCCATTGAAAAATTGGGAGCTACAAGTATGAAAGATATGGGGAAAGTGATGGGTGTTGTTAGTAAGGAACTGGCTGGTAAAACAGATGGTAAGACAATTTCAACATTGGTCAAACAAAAATTGATGTCTTAAAAAAAGGCTGCGTAGCTCAATTGGATAGAGCACTGGATTTCGGCTCCAGCGGTTGAAGGTTCGACTCCTTTCGCAGTCACATATTATCCCCAAGAATAATTTATTGTTTTTGGGGATATCTTTTTGAGTTTTATAATCATATAATATTATATTGAATAAAAAAAGGGCTGTAAGCTTGAATTGTTTACAGCCCTTTTTATCTTTTCTAATTATTCTCTTAGTTGCCCTGTAGCAATATTTATAATTTTATAAACCTAAAAGTATTTGTTTTATTTACACTCAATAAATAGATTCCACTTGGAAGAGATTGTGCATTTATTTCTACATTTTTATTATGAGGTCTTTCATGCAATATTTTTCTTCCAGAAATGTCATATAATGAAATAGATTTTATCTCATTCTTGGCTTTTATATTCTAGTGAGTTGATGTTGGATTTGGAAAAATACTCAGTTTAACGTCATTAACTTCATCAACTGATAAACTTTCCACGACGTTTACTGTTCTTGTAACTTGTGTTGCCGCATTGTTATTAGCATCTGTAGCATCGTAAGTTACAGTGTATATGCCAACAGTGTTTGTATCAACAGTGTCGCCACCAATAACAACAGTTACAGATGAATCGTAGTTGTCAGTTGCTGTAGCGCCTAGTTATATTCTCATAGATATAAATTCTTGAACTGGTAGAAGCTACAAGAATAATAATTTATTTTTTGGGATTTTTAAATTATCCTTTCTATTTGATGATTTAAAAATGAACATTTGTATAAGTACACACACATAAAATGATTGTATCTTTGTCAGAAATTAATTTATTTTAAAAAAAAATATATGGCAAAGCTTCCTAAAGAATACCAGTTTTTAGACTTGTCAGATTATGGTCGATCTGGTGGATACTGGATAGCTAGCCAACTCAAGAACACCGAATTCACCCCAATTCATGTCACTTCGTTATTTATTATTGCAGGCCTTTTAGCAATTGCTTTCATGCTCAATGGCTATTACATAACAGCGGCCTTTTTCATTATTCTCAAATCTATTATTGATGCTGCAGATGGAGAGCTTTCTAGATTAAAAAACACTCCTTCTTATACAGGGCGTTATTATGATTCCATTGCTGACATTATACTTAATTTTTGTTTTCTACTTACTTTTTGGTATATCACTAACATATCAATAATTTATATGTTGATTGCATTTTTTGGGATTCAACTACAAGGAACTATTTATAATTACTATTATGTAATTTTAAGGAATTCAGTAAATGGCGATTCAACCAGTAGGATTTTTGAAGTTTCAGCTCCAACTGCACTAGAAGCAGACCGCCAGCGTACTGTTGACATCTTTTATAGAATTTATAATATATTATATATATTATTTGATAAAATAGTCTATTATCTTGATAAAAAAGCTTGTGAAAGCCCCCCTTTCCCAAAGTGGTTTATGACTCTAATTTCTGTGTATGGTCTTGGCTTTCAGCTACTCATCATGTCTCTGATGTTAAGCTTTAATCTTCAGTTCTATGTTATTCCATTTTTTATTATTTACTCCTTGCTAATAGTTGTTTTTGTTGGGATAAGAAAAAGATTTCTTTAAATACCGAAACTCTTACGTTTCAATTTCTTAAGTCAGATTTTGTGATGTGTGATCAAACATATATCTTGCACAAAATTTAAGTTAAGATCATATTTTAGAATAACACAATGATGAGTATAAAATCAATTTGTTGTATTGGGGCAGGCTATGTTGGAGGACCAACAATGTCTGTCATTGCACAGAAAAACCCACACATAAAAGTTACTGTTGTTGATGTTAATGCCGATCGAATTGCTGCTTGGAATAGTGAAGATTTGTCACAGCTTCCAATTTTTGAACCAGGTTTAGACAAAGTTGTTGATGAAGCCCGTGGCCGAAATTTATTTTTCTCCACTGAAGTTGACAAAGCCATTGATGCTGCCGAAATGATTTTTATCTCCGTCAATACTCCAACAAAAACCTATGGTGCAGGAAAAGGAATGGCTGCAGACCTTCAATATGTGGAGCTATGTGCACGTCAAATTGCAAAAGTTTCAACATCCAATAAAATTGTTGTAGAAAAATCAACACTTCCAGTAAAAACAGCTGAGGCTATAAAAGATATTTTAGACAATACAGGAAATGGAATTCATTTTGAGATTTTATCCAATCCAGAATTTCTAGCAGAAGGAACAGCAATTCAAGACCTAGAAGCACCCGATCGAGTGCTTATTGGTGGAGAACCCACAAAAACAGGACAAGAAGCCATTGAGGCTCTAAAAAATATTTATGCATCGTGGGTTCTAGAAGATCAAATTATTACAACCAATTTATGGTCTTCTGAGCTCTCAAAATTAACAGCAAATGCATTTTTAGCTCAGCGTGTATCTTCCATTAATGCTTTAACAGAGCTTTGCGAAAAAACAGGTGCAAATATAAGCGAAGTAGCCAATGCCATTGGAACAGATTCTAGAATTGGGCCAAAGTTCCTAAAAGCATCCGTTGGATTCGGTGGTTCTTGTTTTCAAAAAGACATTCTAAATCTGGTGTATATATGCAAGTCCTTAGGCCTAAATGAAGCTGCAGACTATTGGGAACAAGTCATTATTATGAACAATCATCAAAGGAGTCGTTTTGCAGATCAAATAGTAAAAGCATTGTACGGAACTGTAGCCGATAAAAAAATTACCTTTTTTGGCTGGGCATTTAAAAAGGACACTAATGATACGCGAGAATCAGCAGCTATTTATATAGCCGATAAACTCATCGACGAGCATGCTAACATTCAAGTTTACGATCCAAAAGTCTCACCACTTCAAATGCAATCAGATTTAAATTATTTAAACTCAAGATCTGATTCTGAAAATGAAAACTATTTATCTTCTGAAAATGATCCATACAAAGCTGTCGAAGGCGCTCATGCGCTAGCTATAATTACAGAATGGGATGAGTTTAAAACCTATGATTGGAAAAAAATATATGCTAGCATGAGTAAACCTGCCTATATTTTTGATGGTAGAAATTTACTCGATAAACAGGAACTAGAAACTATTGGGTTTTCATACAAAGGTATTGGGCAGTAACTTCTAAAAAGCCATGAAGACCAAAACAATTTTAGTTACAGGTGCTGCAGGCTTTATTGGATTTCACTTAAGTAAACGTCTTTCTGAACTAGGGCACACTGTTATTGGAATTGATAATATTAACGATTATTACGATATAAATTTAAAATATAATCGCCTTAAATGTTTAGGGGTCAAACGCAATAAAGCATCCGAGTGGAATAGTCCTTCCAGCAGCAATTTTAAAAATTCATTGTTTACTTTTATTCGAACAAATATAGAAGACACGAATGCCTTAAGTCTAATTTTTAAAACGTATAAATTTGACCTAGTTTGTCATCTTGCTGCTCAAGCTTTTGTTCGTTCTTCATTAGAACATTCAAATGCATATTTGGATAGTAATATTGTTGGATTTTTGAATGTACTAGAATGTTGTCGTAAATTTAAAATTCCAAGATTAGTGTATGCGAGCAGTTCAAGTGTTTACGGTAATACTTCCGAAGTACCTTTTCAAGAAACAGCTAAAGTAGATCGCCCTTTGAGTATGTATGCTGTTTCCAAAAAAACGAATGAACTTATGGCACATGCTTATAGTCATTTGTATGGTATTGAAACTATAGGACTACGTTTTTTTACAGTCTATGGTCCTTGGGGTCGACCCGATATGGCACTATTTGTTTTTACAGAATCACTATTAAAACGAAAACCTATAAATATTAATAATCATGGAAACCATATGCGTGATTTTACTTATATTGACGATATTATTAAAAGTGCAGAACTAACATTATTAAATAAATCAAATAATAAAAATTTGTATAAAATTTATAATATTGGGAACAATAACCCCGTTAAATTATTAGATTTTGTAAATGAAATTGAAATAACAACAGGTTTAAAATCAGAACTTAAAATGCAATCACTTCAACCTGGTGATGCCCATCAGACATGGGCAAGTACAAATGCGTTTATGAAAGATTATGAATTTCAGCCTAAAACACCACTAAAAACAGGGATAGATACATTTTATCAATGGTATAAATCTTATTATTAATGAAAAAAATATTAATTACAGGAGGCGCAGGTTTTATTGGCGCCCATGTTGTTCGATTGTTTGTCAATCAATATCCAGAATATCATATTTATAATATGGATGCTCTTACCTACGCTGGGAATCTAGAGAATTTAACAGACATTGAAAATGAACCTAATTATACATTTTTAAAAGGCGATATAACAGATGAGAATTTTATATATCAATCTTTTGAACACTATAACTTTACTGATGTTATTCACTTAGCAGCAGAGTCTCACGTCGATCGTTCCATCCACGATCCTTTGGCTTTTGCCAAAACAAATATTTTAGGGACAATGATTTTGCTCAATGCTTTTAAATCTTTGTGGGGAAATTCTTGGGAATCACATCGCTTTTATCACGTGAGCACCGACGAAGTGTATGGAACTTTAGGTGAAGATGGACTTTTTCTTGAAACAACACCCTATGATCCCAATTCACCATATTCTGCTTCTAAAGCCAGTTCAGACCATTTTGTGCGTGCCTACGGCGAAACTTATGGATTACCCTATGTAATTTCAAATTGTTCTAATAATTATGGGCCAAATCAATTTCCAGAAAAATTAATTCCACTATTCATAAATAATATTTTAGAAAAGAAACCTTTGCCAGTTTATGGCGATGGCAACTACACCCGAGATTGGTTGTACGTTGTAGATCATGCGCGAGCCATCGATATGGTTTTTCATCAAGGGGAAAATCATGAAACCTATAATATAGGTGGATTTAATGAATGGAAGAATATTGATTTGGTTAAAGAACTATGCAAACAAATGGATCAAAAAATGGAACAACCAGAAGGAACGTCTTCAAATCTTATTACTTTTGTAAAAGACCGTCCAGGACATGATTTGCGCTATGCCATTGATGCTTCCAAAATCCAAAATAATTTAGGTTGGACTCCCTCTGTTATTTTTGAAGAAGGGTTGTCCAAAACTATTGATTGGTACCTTGAAAATACATCTTGGTTGGACCACGTACGGTCTGGGAGTTATAGAAATTACAAAAAAAAATAAATAGATGAAAGGAATTGTACTAGCAGGTGGCTCAGGAACACGTTTGCATCCACTTACTTTGAGTGTCAGTAAGCAAATGCTTCCTGTATATGACAAACCCATGATATACTACCCGTTATCTGTTTTGATGCATGCTGGGATTCGAGAAATTTTGATTATTTCTACACCACATGATTTGCCGAATTTTGAACGTCTTTTAGGTGATGGTTCCAATTTTGGATTACAATTATCATATAAGGAACAACCCTCACCAGATGGTCTGGCTCAAGCATTTATTATTGGAGAGTCCTTTATAGGTGACGATGATGTTTGCATGGTTTTGGGTGATAATATCTTTTATGGTGTAGGTTTAGATCAGCTTTTGAAATCTGCGGTTAAAACAGTAGAAAAATCTCAAAAAGCAGTTGTTTTTGGAAGTTATGTTAAAGATCCAGAGCGCTACGGTGTTGCTGAATTTGATTCAGATCAAAATGTTGTAAGTATTGAAGAAAAACCAAAAACTCCAAAATCAAATTATGCCGTTGTTGGGCTATATTTTTATCCTAATTCTGTGGTGAATATTGCAAAAACAATAAAACCTTCAGATCGTGGAGAGCTTGAAATTACGTCTGTAAATGTTAATTATTTACAGCAGAATCAATTAAAAATGGAAGTCCTAAAACGGGGTTTTGCGTGGCTTGATACTGGAACTCATGAAGCACTTTCGGAAGCTACAGAATTTGTAAAAGCAATTGAAAAACGTACAGGTCAAAAAGTAGCATGTCCAGAAGAAATTGCTCTACAAATGGGTTGGATTTCCAAAACTGAATTGGCAAAACGTATTGCTAATCTCAAAGGAGATTATTATGCTTATTTAAAAGAGGTTATAGGTTAAGAATTAAGCAGTTACATGTTTTAATTCTTCTATCGTTTTTGATGGATTTTCACTTTTAAAAACAAAGCTACCTGCTACCAATACATCAGCTCCAGCATCTTTCAATGCTTTTGCATTTGTAGAAGTCACACCACCGTCAATTTCAATTTTTGTAGAAGCACCTTTAGAAATTATTAGTGCTTTAAGTTGTTTCACTTTTTCGTATGTATTTTCAATAAAGCTTTGACCTCCAAAACCTGGATTGACACTCATAATACAGACCAAATCAATATCTTTGATGGTATCTTCTAAAACATTTATGTTTGTATGAGGATTGAGCGCAACACCTGCTTTCATCCCTTCAGCTTTTATGGCTTGAAGTGTACGGTGCAAATGCGTGCAGGCTTCGTAATGTACTGTAAGAACATCACTTCCAAGTTTAGCAAATGTTTTGATATAACGATCGGGATCTACAATCATTAAATGAACATCAACTGTTTTCTTTGCATGTTTTGTTATTGACTTTAAAACAGGCATTCCAAATGAAATATTGGGCACAAAAACACCATCCATAATATCGATATGAAACCAATCTGCTTGACTGGTATTTACCATTTCTATATCACGTTGAAGGTTTGCAAAATCGGCAGCAAGAATTGAAGGTGCAATTAACGAAGAACTCATAAATTTAGTTTAATACAAAAATAGTATAAAAAATAAACCCCTGCCAACAGCAAGGGTTTTGTTTTTTAACCTAAATAGGTTTTTAAAATTTTACTTCTTGAAGTGTGTTTCAAACGTCGAATTGCTTTTTCTTTGATTTGACGCACACGCTCTCTTGTAAGGTCAAAAGTTTCACCAATTTCTTCTAAAGTCATTGGGTGTTGGTTACCAAGTCCAAAATACAGACGAATAACATCAGCTTCTCTTGGAGTAAGGGTTTCCAATGCACGCTCAATTTCAGTTCTTAAAGATTCATGTAAAAGTTCTTTGTCGGGGTTTGGAGATTCTCCAGAACGCAAAACATCATAAAGGTTTGAATCTTCTCCTTCCACCAATGGTGCATCCATTGAAACATGACGTCCAGAATTTTTCATAGATTCTTTTACATCATTAATTGTCATATCCAATTCTTTTGCAATTTCTTCGGCGCTAGGTGGACGCTCGTGTGATTGCTCCAGAAATGCATAAGTTTTATTAATTTTATTAATAGAGCCAATTTTGTTTAATGGCAAACGAACAATACGTGATTGTTCTGCAAGCGCTTGTAAAATGGATTGACGAATCCACCAAACGGCATAAGAAATAAACTTAAATCCACGAGTTTCATCGAAACGTTGAGCAGCTTTAATCAAACCTAAATTTCCTTCATTAATTAAATCTGGAAGTGTAAGTCCTTGATTTTGATATTGTTTAGCAACAGAAACAACAAAACGAAGATTAGCTTTGGTTAATTTTTCTAGAGCGATTTGATCACCAGCTTTGATGCGCTGTGCCAATTCTACTTCTTCATCAGCAGTAATTAAATCAACCTTACCAATTTCTTGTAGGTACTTGTCCAACGATGCAGTTTCTCTGTTGGTAACTTGTTTTGTAATTTTGAGTTGTCTCATGCTTGCGATTTTTTAAAAATTATTTGGCTTCACTATATTATACGTTAAAACAATAAAAAATGTTACAAAAAAAACCGTTTTATTTTTAAAACGGCTTTTTTTTATTTAGATAATTAGCTTTATTACTAATCTCGTTTTCTATCATTTCTACGATTGTCGCGACCTTTGTTGTTATGTTTTCTGTCTCTTGGTGGACGTTCAACAAACCCTTCAGGTTTTGGTAAGATGGCTTTACGTGAAACTTTTTCTTTGCGTGTTCTTGAATCTACTCCAAAATATTTAACATCAAAAATATCTCCCATGTTAACAACATCAGAGACGTTTTCTGTACGTTCCCAAGCCAACTCACTCACGTGAAGTAATACTTCATTTCCAGGGGCTTCAGTGTATTCTACTACGGCTCCAAAATCAAGCATTTTGATAACTTTAACTTCATAAATACTGCCGACTTCTGGTTTGAATAACAGTGAATCAATTTTTGCTAAAACAGCATCGATACCATCTTGATCTGTACCAAGAATTTCAACAATACCTTCTTCAGTCACAGGGTCTTCATTGATAACAATTGTAGTTCCTGTTTCTTTTTGAAGTTCTTGGATGACTTTTCCACCTGGTCCAATAAGTGCCCCAATGTATTCATTTGGAATAACACGAGTCACCATTTTTGGTGCATGAGCTTTAACATCTTCAGCTGGTGCAGAAATAGTATCGGTTAACTTTCCAAGGATATGAAGACGTCCATCACGAGCTTGTTTTAGTGCATTGACTAAAATTTCATAAGAAAGTCCTTTGACTTTAATATCCATCTGGCATGCTGTAATTCCATCTGCAGTACCCGTAACTTTGAAGTCCATGTCTCCAAGGTGATCTTCATCACCTAAGATATCCGATAGAACTGCGTACTTTCCAGAGTCTGCGTCAGAAATTAATCCCATTGCAATTCCTGAAACAGGTTTTTTTAGCTGAACACCAGCATCCATTAGTGCCATGGTTCCAGAACAAACAGTCGCCATAGAAGACGATCCATTACTTTCCAAAACTTCACTTACAACACGTACTGTGTATGGACAGTCTTCAGGTACCATGCCTTTAAGTGCACGTTGCGCTAAGTTTCCATGGCCAATTTCTCTTCTAGATGTTCCACGAATTGGTCGTGCTTCACCAGTTGAGAAAGGAGGAAAGTTGTAGTGCAAATAGAAACGCTCTTCTCCTTCGTGAGATGGCATATCAATTTGATTGGCATCACGGGAAGTTCCTAGAGTTACTGTAGCTAGTGCTTGAGTTTCTCCTCTTGTAAAAATAGACGATCCATGTGTTGATGGCAAATAATTTACTTCACACCATATTGGTCTAATTTCATCTGTTTTTCGCCCATCCAAACGAAGTCCATCGTTTAGGGTTAAATCTCTTATAGCTGCTTTTTCTGCTTTGCTGTAATATTTTGAAATTAATTTTCCATAATCTTCTTGTTCTTCTTCAGAAAATGTAGCGATAATCTCTTCTTTAATTTCACCAAATGCTGCACTTCTTTCGTGTTTTGCAGAACCTGCTTTGGCAATGGCATACACTTTGTTGTAGGCCATTTCGTGAATTTTGCTTTCAAGATCTGAATCCTCTCTTTCTGGTTCATATTCACGAACTTCTTTTTTGCCGAAAGCTTCAGCAAGACGCTCTTGAGAAGCACATTGAACTTTGATGGCTTCATGTGCAAATTTGATGGCTTCGGTCATTTCTTCTTCAGAAATTTCGTCCATTTCACCTTCAACCATCATTACTGAGTCTGCAGAAGCTCCAATCATCATATCAATATCGGATTCTGCAAGTTGTACTCTTGTTGGGTTGATAACAAATTCGCCATTTACACGGGCAACTCTAACTTCAGAAATAGCACATTCAAATGGAAAATCCGACAATTGGATAGCTGCCGAGGCGGCTAATCCTGCCATTGCATCTGGCATAACATCTTCGTCATGAGACATCAATTGGATCATTACTTGTGTTTCTGAATGATAATCTTTTGGAAATAATGGACGCAGTACGCGATCTACTAAACGCATTGTTAGGATTTCTCCATCACTTGGTCGTGCTTCACGCTTAAAAAACCCACCTGGATAGCGCCCAGCTGCTGCAAATTTTTCGCGATAATCTACCGTTAACGGTAAAAAATCAACATCGGCTTGTTTGTAATTTGAAACTACTGTACAAAGCAACATACATTTTCCGGATTGTACTACAACAGAGCCATGGGCTTGTTTAGCCAATTTTCCGGTTTCGATAGAAATTTCTCTTCCATCGCCAAGGTCTATGACCTCTCTAAAAACTTTTGGAATCATATTTTTTAATTCTAATTAAACATTGGTGTTGTGTTGTTGTTGTGTGGTTGTGACCAATGAAAAACTTTAATTAGCTTCTTCTATAATTTGTGTAAAGATACACATAAAAACAAAAAAGAGGCTTATGCCTCTTTTTGAATATTTATTTTCTTAATCCTAGCTCTTTTACAATCGCACGGTATCTGAGAATATCTTTTTTCATTAAATAATCCAAAAGAGAACGACGTTTTCCTACTAGTTTTACTAATGAACGCTCGGTATTAAAATCTTTTCGATTTTGCTTTAGATGTTCTGTTAAGTGATTGATTCGGTGTGTAAATAATGCAATTTGACCTTCGGCAGAACCGGTGTCTTTGGCATCTTTTCCGTGATTTGTAAAGATTTCCTCTTTAATTTCTTTTGTTAAGTACATTCCAATATTTGTTTAAATAATTTTTATGCAATAATTATGACGCTCATAATCAGGCGGCAAATATAAGAAAATTGATTAATAAAAATATAATTTTATAGAAATTATGCTCTTAGTGGCTGATTTAAAATTAAATCGATGTATTGATTAACTTTGTCTTTTAAATATTCACGGTGTGTAATAAAATCTAAAAACCCATGTTCTAAGACAAATTCAGCAGTTTGAAACCCGTCTGGTAATTCTTTTCCAGTCGTATCACGAACAACACGTGGACCAGCGAAACCAATAAGGGCTCCTGGTTCGCTGATGTTGATATCACCTAGCATGGCAAAAGAAGCGGTTGTTCCTCCCGTTGTTGGATCGGTACACAACGAAATATATGGAATACCAGCATCGGCTAGTTGTGCCAATTTTGCTGAGGTTTTTGCCAATTGCATTAACGAAAGTGCGGCCTCCATCATTCGTGCCCCACCAGATTTTGAAATAATCATAAAAGGCAATTTTTTCTTGAGAGCATAGTCTGCTGCACGTGCAATTTTTTCACCAACAACACTTCCCATAGATCCTCCTATAAAACTAAAATCCATACAGGCTACCACTAAGTCTTTGCCTTTTGATTTTCCAACAGCGGTTCGTACAGCGTCTTTAAGTTTGGTTTTATCTTGCGCGGCTTTTAAGCGATCGGTGTATGTTTTCTTATCAGAAAATTTAAGTGGGTCTTTAGATGTTATTTTAGAATCTAATTCTTTGAATTTATTATCGTCAAACAAAATTTGGAAATATTCTGTACTTCCAATACGCACATGATATCCGTCCTCTGGACTCACAAAGAAATTTCTTTCTAACTCTTCTGTTTCAACGATTTTTCCAGTAGGGGATTTATACCACAGTCCTTTTGGAGTGTCGCGTTTTGCTTCTGTTGGAGTTTGAATTCCTTTATCTGTTCTTTTGAACCACGCCATCTTTATCTAATTGATTAGTATGAAACACAAATCTAACAATTTTTTTACAATGTGTCAACGTTGTTAAGATCCTCAAAAGCTTTCTTTAGACGTGCTACAAAAGCATTTTCGCCTTGTCTTAACCAACGTCTTGGGTCGTAGTATTTTTTGTTTGGAACATCATCACCATCTGGGTTGCCAATTTGAGAAGCCAAATAGTCTGCATTAGCTTTAAAATCATCTCGAACGCCACTCATAAATGCATATTGCATATCGGTATCGATATTCATTTTGATAACACCATAGCCGATGGATTCTCTTATTTCTTCAACTGTTGAACCAGAACCACCATGAAAAACAAAGTCTATATGGTTGGTAGGAACATTGTATTTTTCTGTGATAAATTCTTGAGAATTTTTAAGAATTTTTGGAGTCAATTTTACATTTCCAGGTTTGTAAACACCATGAACATTTCCAAATGCTGCTGCAATTGTAAATTGATCACTTACTTTACTAAGTTCTTCGTAGGCATATGCAACTTCTTCTGGTTGAGTATATAGTTTTGAAACATCAACATCGCTATTATCTACACCATCTTCCTCACCACCAGTTATACCAAGTTCAATTTCTAGGGTCATTCCCATTTTGGACATACGTTCCAAATAGTGTTTACAGATTTCAATATTTTCTTCAAGGGGTTCTTCTGAAAGGTCAATCATATGCGAACTGTATAATGATTTTCCAGTTTCTGCAAAATGTTTTTCACTTGCTTCAAGCAAACCATCGATCCAAGGCAATAATTTTTTTGCACAATGGTCGGTGTGAAGAATTACGGGAACCCCGTAGGCTTCTGCCATTTGATGAACATGTTTTGCTCCAGAAATAGAACCAGCAATAGCAGCTTTTTGATCTTCATTTGAAAGCCCTTTTCCAGCATTAAATTGTGCACCTCCGTTGGAAAATTGAATAATTACTGGTGCATTAAGTGCTTTGGCAGTTTCTAAAACACCATTAATTGTGTTAGATCCAATTACATTAACTGCTGGTAAAGCAAATCCTTTTTCTTTAGCTAGTTTAAAAATTTCTTGAACTTCGCGTCCAGTAGCAACGCCTGGCTTAATTGAATGAATCATAATAGTTGTTTTTTGTTTTCGGCCTCAAAAATACTAAAATTAATCACTATATGTTAAAATTTTAACACGACATATGCATCAATTTATACGAAAACGTTTGAGAGAAATATATACTCCTAAAATGGATAATTGATACCAAAGTTATAGACAGCATTACTAAAGTTGAAGTCTTTAAGCCAGCGGTTATTTATTGAATAGGTTGGGTTGTAGGCCTTAAAACCAGTATCAAGTCTAAGAATGAAAAAACCAAAGTCATACCGCAATCCAATTCCAGCACCCACAGCAATATCTTTGAGTGAATCAAAACTATCAAAAGTAGCTTTTGGATTTTCTACATCATCCAATACATTCCAAATATTTCCAGCGTCTACAAAAAATGCGCCATTGAGGTTTCCAAATAAGTTGTAGCGGTGTTCCAAACTAAATGCAATTTTAAGATTTGCTTCATTAAATTCATTATTGTTGTCTGATCTTCCTGGTCCAAGATTATAGGCCGTCCATGCTCGGTTGTCGTTAGCTCCACCTGCAAAAAAACTTTTAGAAAAAGGAATAGTTTTAGAATTGCCTATAGGAAGTGCTATACCTACAAAGCTTCTTAGCGCAAGAACATTACTACGTCCCAAGTTCCAGAGTTTAATGTAGTCAATTTCTGTTTTTGCATATTGAGAAAATGCAACATCATTCACTTCAAACTCTCCGTTTTCATTTTTTTTCAAATCCAATAAATCTGCAGCACCGTTGAGTAAATTACCTGCTAGTTCAAGTTTCAAGCGAAAAATTGAAAAGTCACTATCAAAATTATTTTCTCGACTATCTTTGGTTAGAGTGAAATTACTAGCCAATATAAAGTTATTCTGAATCAGTCTATTCTTTCTCTCTCTAATATTTCTAACGGTTTGATATTCAGAAGGATTGGAAACAAGGAAATTGGCATCTGAACTTACAGTTTCTATAAAATCATCTGCTCTCGAAATATCAAGTGAACTCGATCCATCTGGGTTAGAAATAATATATTCGGTTGGGGTAGAGTAACTGTCAATTGCAATAGTTTCCAGGCGATTAAAAGAATTTTGGTAAACATTAAAGTAATTTCCAGGATTTAGATTTCTTACATATTGTAAGTTTAAAAGATCTAGGGTGTTGTTGGTTGTTTTTTTAGGAAACCAATTGTAGCTGAGTCGTCCATTGAGTGTTCGTTTGTCCAATCCAATATTTTTTTGACTTGTAAATCCGGTACTCAACTGTGTTGTTGGAGACATGTATTTTGGAATGATTTTTTCCGTATTGAATGGAAAAAACAGCCTTGGAATATTAAGTTTTACATCTGCTCCAAGTTCATTAATATCAAAAAATTGATCTTCAGATTTTGCCCCATCTTTTGAAGCTCCAATAGCTCCTAAAGCAGAGATTTCTAGTGTTTCTGCTCCTCTAAAAATATTTCTGATCACCAAACCTGTAGAAAAAGAAAATCCAATTTTTTGAATATTACTTTGTGAAACATTGACATCAAAACTCAATCCATATTTTTTTCTTGGGTTAAGATAAATATTTGCAGTAAGTGTTGTGTCCAAAACATTTTCAACATATTCAATATTTGGATATTTAAATGCATTCAGTTGGCTTAAATAACTGTAAGTTCGAGTTTTGTCTAAGTCGCTATACAGATCTCCTTGGTTAATTAAAACTGAATTTGTAATTGCTTTTGGCCGGTATTTTAAAGTGTTATAATTATAAAAATTGAAATTATTGAATGTAGCTGTTTTTTTTGGTGTTGAATTACTTCTATTTTTAAAACTCGCATCTGTAAAAATATTCACTTCTTTGATTCGATATATTTTGAAAGGTTCTCGAGTTGTTGAGTCTTGGGTTCTAATGACTCTATTAGGAATATTTATTTTGACATCTACATTGTGATTTGTGTTGATGGTATCGTTTTCAAAACTCACATAATCTTGAGAAAAGTGATAAACTCCAGAGTTTCTAAAGTGACTAGTGAGTCGGTTACGTTCTTCTTTAAAGTTTACTATATCAAATTGTTTTTCTTTTATTATTGCTGATTCTGTTTTTACTTTTTCATAAAGTGTATCCAAAATTGGAGTTTTAATTTCCTTACTTATATTACGAATATTGTAGGGTTGTCCTGTCTCAATATTATAACTCAAAGTTGCACGTTTGTTGCCTAAAGTGTCAACAGTGTAATTAATTTTTCTGTCAAACCATCCTTTCGAAAAATAATAGCGTTCCAGATTAAGCTTCGTTTTTTTAATTCTCAAACTATCCAATATAGAGGGAGCTTCTCCAGTTTTTTTTAACCATCCATTAAGACCTAATGAAGATTTTTTAATTTGATTTAATTGTTTTTTTGAAAATTTATTAATGAGTCGTTGTTTACGTTTTGGACGTTTGCTTAGCCATGCCTCAAAAATGGAATCTTTATTTGGGCGGGCTAGGTTGTAAATATGAAGTCTTAGTGGAAACCCAAAAATTGTAGTGTTTTTATTTTGAAACGAGAGTTTTGAAAGTGCCTCGGATGTATTAGACTTCCCATTTACAATAAAAGAGTTTTCTACCAATAAATGATCGCTGTCTGCAACTCTTTTTACGGCATTACAACTGCTGCAAATGTATACAACCAAACAAATAAAAAATATTTTTTTAAGCAAATCCTTCAACAAGACGTAAATAAAATTTAGATTTATACTCTAAATGAATTAAAATCAAATGTACATTTTTTAGATGTTAA
Source organism: Flavobacteriaceae bacterium (assembly GCA_965662485.1). Classification (GTDB taxonomy): domain Bacteria; phylum Bacteroidota; class Bacteroidia; order Flavobacteriales; family Flavobacteriaceae; genus UBA3537. The sequence goes on from CBFIIL010000004.1 coordinate 18,919, forward strand.
CTAAAAACCAATCAAAGCGAATCCTTAGTTTGAGTAAAAAAAAGCACCGTACACAAGAGCAATTATTTGTGGCAGAGGGAATTAAGGTCGTTCAAGAATTTTTAGATTCTGATTACGAGCTTGTAGAAGTCTTTTCAACAGACAAGAAATATACACAATTTACAGATGCTTTTGTACATATTTCTGATAAAGAACTGTCAAAAATAAGCTCACTAACAACTCCCAATACTGTTTTGGCAACCTTTCGAATCCCTGAATCAAATCCGATTGATTTTAATAATTTGATTCTAGCACTTGACGATTTAAACAATCCTGGGAATTTGGGAACAATTATACGATTGTGCGACTGGTTTGGCATAAAAGATTTAGTCTGTAGTCTTTCAACTGTAGACTGCTACAACCCAAAAGTTGTGCAAGCCGCAATGGGGTCTCACACTCGAGTTAATATCACATATGTTGATTTGGAGTCAATTTTGTTTAAAGCACAAAATACGATTGGTACATTTATGCAAGGATATTCAATTTATGAAGAAAAACTCCCAAATTCAGGCATTTTAGTTTTGGGGAACGAAGCTAATGGAATTTCAAAAAATGTAGCATCATTGCTAAAAACAAAACTAACAATTCCACGATTTGGACCGCTCAAAAAAACAGAAAGTTTGAATGTTGCTAATGCAGCTTCTATTATTTTAAGTGAATTTAGAAGGCAATCTATTGAAAAGTAAAGTTGATAAAAAAACCACGGGTTTGCATCTGTTCAATGTTGCTTGTCCAAGGACTATTTGGGTCAATATCTTTTACATGTTCGTCTTTTAATGAGAAAATTCCTCGAATCGATGGTGTAAATTTAAACCAAGTAAAGTAGATGTCAATTCCAAGACCTAATTCATAAAATAGATTGTTTTTTATCATTCTAAAATTACCCTTACTATTATCATCAGGATTATCTTGATTGCTAGATAAATTCAAAGCCGTTGAAACTCCACCAACAATAAATGGTTTTATGTTGTTTACTCGTTTTGTAGATATTTTTATGAGTAATGGAAGATGTATATATGTTGAACGCAATTCGCGTTCGAGATCTTTTTCTACATAAGATACGCCATCAAAATAGGAGCCGCTATAACTTAACGTTCTATTGGACATCACCAAGCCAGGCTCAAAGCGAATATCGAAATAATCGTTAATTCTAATATTACCAATTAGTCCAACATTGAAACCAATAGCTTTTAGCACCTGTATATCTTTTACATTTTTATTGTAATCAATATTAAAATCATAAAGATTGAATCCTAAATAATAACCATAAGATAGTGGTGGCTTATCAAAATTTTCATTATTCAGTAGGCGTTCTTTTGTAAACAGTTGTGCCTCAGATTGAAACACAAGCATGCTTATCAGTAGAATAGAAAAAAGAAGTTTTATTTTCATTTTTTTGAAGCAGTATATATTGTAGCAACTCCAAACGTTTGAGGTAGCGCTGTTGTTGATATAAACCCTGTTTTCTTTAAAATATTGTTGAATGCATCGCCATATGGAAATTTTGCTGCTGACGAACTCAAATAACTATATGCTTTTTTGTCTCTAGAAAATAGTTTTCCAATGGCTGGTAATAATATTTTGGTGTATAAGAAATATCCTTGTCTGAAAGGAAATCTTGTAGGAACAGATGTTTCAAGTACAACAAACGTTCCATTGGGTTTTAAAACTCTTAAAATTTCTTTTAATCCAACCTCTAAGTGTTCAAAATTACGAACACCAAATGCAACCGTAATAGCATCAAAGCTATTATCATCAAAAGGGAGATTTTCGGAATCACCCACAACCATTTCTATGGTGTTATTTAGTTTTTTTGCGTTAATTTTTTTTCGACCTACGTCCAACATCCCTTCGCTGATATCTAAGCCAATTATTTTCTTTGCTGAGCTTTGAGTCAAATTAATCGCCAAATCGCCAGTACCAGTAGCAATATCCAAAACCGACTCAGGATTTTTATTTGCAACAAGTTGAACGACTTTCTTGCGCCATTTAATATCAATTCCAAATGAAATTACGCGGTTTAAACCATCGTATTCTTCGGAAATATTATCAAACATTTTGGTGATTTGTTCCTTTTTGGAAAGTGAACTATTTTTATATGGTGTTATTTTTTTGGACATCTGAACAAATTGAACATGAGTTGTTTTCGCTTTGCAAAGAAATGCAATTCATAGACAATTCCCTAAAAATAACTTATATTTGCATTGCTCTTTAACTGATAATTAATGAAGATTATTATAGCCGGCGCAGGAGAAGTCGGATTTCACTTGGCAAAACTTTTGTCGTATGAGTCTCAAGAAATTACACTAATTGATTTAGACAAAGATCGCCTTATATATGCAGAAACGCATTTGGATATTAAGGTGGTCAAAGGAAATATTACTTCTGTTTCTGTGCTAAAAGAATCCAATATTTCTAATGCAGATTTATTTGTTTCTGTAACTTCATCTCAAACGTCAAATATTACGTCTTGTGTTTTGGCCAAACAATTAGGTGCAAAACGTACTATTGCGCGTATTTCAAATACTGAATTTATAGATTACAAAGACGAAATAGGCTTTAAAGCATTAGGTATAGATGAACTTATTTCACCTGAATCTTTAGCGGCTTCAGAAATTGAATTGCTTTTGAGTCAGTCTGTTTTTAATGATACTTATGAGTTTGAGGATGGAGCACTAACTATGCTGGGATTAACACTTTCTGCAGATGCAAAAATTATTAATAAATCCGTAAAATTAGCAGCTCAACTACTTTCAGATATACATTTTATTCCAATAGCAATACAACGATTTGGATCACATGTTACTATAATTCCAAGAGGAGATACGATTTTTAAAGAAGGTGATCGAGTCGTGTTTATTACCTCAAAAGGTGGCGATGAAGAGTTGTGTAATCTTGTAGGAAAACGAAAAACACGAATTAAAGACGTTATGATACTTGGTGGCGGACAAATTGGTTCGATTACCGCTAATGAATTAGCGAATAGTAATTTCAATATAAAAGTTGTTGAAAAATCTAAAGATCGTGCTATTGAATTGGCCGATGAGCTTTCAGATGCCCTTGTAATTAACGGCGATGGAAGAAATATTGAGGTTTTGGACGAAGAAAATTTCAGTAATATGGACGCCTTTATCTCTGTTACTGGAAATTCTGAAACGAATATCATGTCTTGTTTAGTGGCTAAATCAAAAGGTGTAAAAAAGACTATAGCACTTGTAGAAAATATGGACTATTTTGCCTTATCACATTCCATTGGTGTAGATACTCTAATAAATAAAAAACTCTTGGCGGCTAATAGTATTTTTAGGTATGTTCGTAAAGGCGAAGTTGTGGCAATGACCAAACTCACTAATATGGAGGCAGAATTGCTAGAATTTATTGTAAAACCAACATCAAAAATTTGTCACCAATACATTAAAGAAATAGACTTTCCTAGAGCAGCTATTATTGGCGGTGTAATTAGAGACCAAGAAGGAAACATTGCCTTAGGAGATTTTAAAATTGAACCTGGTGACCGTGTGGTCGTTTGTTGTCTTCCAAAAGCAATCAAAAAAGTAGAAAGCCTATTCTTCTAAGCTATTGGTATGAAACATGATAATAAAATAATCTTTCACTTTTTTGGTCTTTTACTGATGTTTAATGGCGGTTTTATGTTGTTGGCATCACTGCTGAGTCTTGTATATAAAGATGGTGTTACACAACCTTTAGTTGTTTCTGGGATTTCAACTTTGCTTATTGGAATTTTATTGATGATTTCAACAAAAAATCATTCTAAAGAAATGAGTAAACGCCAAGGTTACATTGTTGTTGCTTTTGGTTGGATTGTGATGGCACTTTCTGGAACATTACCCTATATTTTGACAGGGTCTATCACAAACTTTACAAATGCTTTTTTTGAAACCATTTCGGGGTATACCACAACAGGTTCTACAATTCTTAATGATATAGAAGTTTTACCAGAAGGAATTTTGTTTTGGCGTAGTCTAACGCATTGGATTGGTGGTATGGGGATTATTGTTTTGGCTATAGCCATATTACCTCTGTTGGGGATTGGAGGTATGCAGCTTTTTGCAGCAGAAGCACCAGGCCCTGGTACAGATAAACTTCACCCAAGAATTACAGATACAGCAAAACGATTATGGCTTATTTATTTTGGTTATACAGCAATTGAAACATTATTTTTAAAATTAGCCGGAATGTCCTTTTTTGACGCGCTAAATCATTCCATGAGTACGCTTTCTACAGGAGGGTTTTCAACCAAAAACGCAAGTTTAGCACACTGGAATGACACACCTTTAATTCAATATATTGTAGTGCTTTTTATGTTTTTGGCGGGTACAAATTTTGTATTAAGTTATTTTGGATTCAAAGCCAATTTTTCAAGAATATTTAAAGATGAAGAGTTTAAGTTATATGCAAAATTCATATGTGTTTTTACAATAATTACAGCGTTAACAATTTATTCTAGTTCTGTGTTTTCTTCTCCATCTTCGTTCAATCATCCATTGATTTTTGGAGAAATAGAAGCTACCATTCGTCATGCGCTTTTTCAGGTTGTAGCTATTGTAACAACTACAGGTTTTGTGACCGCTGATTTTATGGCTTGGCCATATTTTTTAGTGGTATTTTTCTTTGGCATGATGTTTTTAGGAGGCTCTTCTGGAAGCACATCTGGAGGAGTAAAAGTCGTTCGCCATTTAGTGCTTATTCGTAACGGATTTTTAGAATTTAAAAGATCACTTCATCCCAACGCTGTGCTTCCTGTTCGATACAATTTAAAAACAATTTCTGGAGATATAGTTTTTAATGTATTAGGGTTTTTTATGCTTTATATGTTGTCATTTATAATTGGCGCTCTTGGTTTTGCCTTTGTAGGTCTAGATTTTGAATCTGCTGTTGGTGTTGCAGCATCAAGTTTAGGAAATGTTGGCCCAGCACTTGGCGATTTTGGCCCAGCGCATAACTTTTATGAAATGCCACAAACAGGGAAGTTGTGGGCGGCATTCCTTATGCTTATTGGGCGATTGGAACTCTTTACTGTTTTAATCTTATTAACTCCATTTTTTTGGAGAAAATCCTAGATAAATTTAGTTTGATAAAGCATCTTTGATGCGTTGAACAGCCTCAATAATTTGTTCTTGAGATGCAGCATATGATATTCTTATGCAATTTGGATTACCAAAAGCTTCGCCTGTAACAGTTGCCACAAGTGCTTCTTCCAAAAGATAGAGCGACAGTTCAGTAGCATTGTTTATTTGTTTTCCTTTAAATGTTTTTCCAAATAATGCTGAAACATCAGGGAAAACATAAAAAGCACCTTCTGGAGTATTGCATGAAAATCCATCAATATCACCTAAAAGATTTAAAATAAGATCACGACGAATTTTGAACTCATCAATCATATATTGTACTTTGGACGGTGATGCTTCCAAAGCCGTAATTACAGCGCGTTGTGCAATACAATTTGCACCACTTGTAATTTGACCTTGCATTTTATTACATGCTCTCGCAATTTTTTCTGGAGCTCCCAAAAATCCAATTCTCCAACCCGTCATAGCAAAAGCTTTTGATACGCCGTTTACTGTGATTGTTCTGTCGTACATATCTTCAAATTGAGCCATGCTAGCGTGCCCATTTCCAAAATTAATATGCTCGTAAATTTCATCTGAAACCACATAAATTTGTGGATGTTTTTGAAGGACATCTGCAAGTGCTCTCAACTCTTCTCTACTGTACACCGATCCGCTAGGATTACATGGTGAACTAAACCAAATCATTTTTGTTTTAGGCGTAATGGCGGCTTCAAGTTGAGCTGGTGTCATCTTGAAGTCCGTGTCTATTGATGTCTTTACTTCTACTGGTGTGCCTTCTGAAAGCTTTACAATATCAGAATAACTAACCCAATACGGACATGGCAGAATGACTTCATCTCCTTTGTTAAGCAATACTAAAGCTACATTTGCTAGACATTGTTTTGCGCCTGTTGATACAACAATTTGACTTGGAGCATAGGTTAAATTGTTATCACGTTTAAATTTTGTAATAATAGCCTGTTTAAGCTCAGCATACCCATCTACAGGTGTATATGAATTGTAGTTATCATCAATGGCTTGTTTTGCGGCAGATTTAATAAAATCTGGTGTATTGAAGTCTGGCTCTCCCAAACTTAGCCCAATAATATCTTTTCCTTCTGCTTTTAGTTCTCGTGCTTTGGCTGCCATGGCAAGAGTTGCTGAGGTAGCCATATTCAAAATTCGTTCTGAAAGTAATTGGTTCATTTATAGTATTTTATACTTCTAATTTTGGTTTCATGCCCATCAATCTTAAGTAATTGAAATGTGCAATTATTGCTTTTCTTGTAGTTTTATATTCGTTGTAGGGCAAATTAAATTCTTGTGCTGTTTTTTTAACAATTTCTGCAATTTTTCCATAATGGATGTGCGAAATATTTGGAAAAATATGATGCTCTACTTGATGATTTAAACCCCCAGTAAACCAGTTGATTAATTTATTCTTTGGGGAAAAGTTCACAGTTGTTTTTAGCTGATGAATAGCCCAAGTATTTTTTAGACTTCCATCTTTTTCAGGAACAGGCATTTCTGCTTCTTCCATAACGTGTGCCAATTGGAACACAACACTAAGAATTAGTCCGGCCGTGTAGTGCATCACAAAAAATCCAATTAAAATTTTCCACCACGAAAGATCTAAAATCAGCATAGGTAAAACTATCCACATAGTGAGATATATGATTTTTGATAACACCAAAGTACTCCAATTGACTAATGGTTTTGGTAATTTCCCGTATGCTAGTTTTCGCTTCATGTAGCGTTTCATTTGTAAAAAGTCAGTTGTAATGGCCCAATTAATAGTGAGAAGCCCATACAAAAGTACAGAGTAATAATGTTGAAACTTATGATACCATTTCCATTCGGCGTGTTTTGTAAATCTAAGGATACGACCTGCGTCTAGATCTTCATCATGACCATGAACATTGGTATACGTATGATGAAGAACATTATGCTGCACTTTCCAATTGTATACATTTCCTGCAAGGATATAAATGCTGCTGCCCATAAGGTTGTTAATCCAAGATTTGTTTGAAAAAGCACCATGGTTTCCATCATGCATGACATTCATTCCAACACCAGCCATTCCAATACCCATAACCACTGTAAATAAAATTTGCAACCATCCTGACATTTCAATAGTCAGGATAAGAAAATAGGGGACTAAAAAAATACTAAACATTACAATTGTTTTCATCCACAATTGCCAATTTCCAGTTCGCTTTATATTATTTTCCTTAAAATAGTTGTTAACTCTTGAGTTTAGTGTCCTAAAAAAATTTGCGGGGTCTTTTCTAGAAAATTTTAAAGTAATATTATTCATCATAGTAGATTTAAAAATAAGTTCAAATATAACTAATAAATCAATTTCAAAAGGAGACTTTCAAAATTTATAATAGATTTATGACTATTTTTGTTCAAATTTATTTTTTATGGATGTAATTCTAAAATATTTCCCCGAATTATCGGATGTTCAAAAGCAACAATTTGAAGCATTACAAGGGGCGTATGAGGATTGGAATTCTAAAATTAATGTTATTTCACGCAAGGATATCCAGTCTTTATATACTAAACATATTTTACATTCATTGGCTATTGCAAAAGTTGTAAAATTTCATCCCAATGCAAAGATTTTGGATGTAGGAACAGGGGGAGGTTTTCCAGGAATACCTTTGGCAATTCTATTTCCAAAAGCCAGATTTCATTTAGTTGATAGCATTCAAAAAAAAGTAAAAGTTGTTGCAGCGGTATCTCAAGCGATTCAACTAAAAAATGTAACTTTCGAGCACACACGAGCTGAAGCTGTTCAAGGGCGTTTTGACTTTGTTGTTAGTCGCGCTGTTACTACGATGCCCAGTTTTGTAAAATGGGTGAAAAATAAAATTAAAAAAGAACAATTACACCCACTTTCAAATGGAATTTTATATCTCAAGGGAGGCGATCTAAAAGAAGAATTATCATCCTTTGATAAAACTTCGATCTATAATATTCATGATTTTTTTGAGGAAGATTTTTTTGAAACAAAAAAGGTAGTTCACTTACCTTTAAAATAAATTTTAAAATGTTGTGATAAAGTTTACAGTAACTCCAGTATTCTGGCTGACTGGTCTGCAAATTCCACCAACACACAGTAAACCACCTCTTTGTCTCCCGTAATTAATTGCAAAGCGTGAGGAGCCTTTTGTGTAACTTCCACCCAAATTAAAAAAGTGAATTTTAGTATCTTGGTCGATTTTACTGTCTTCATAATTGTAGGAGTCATTAACGTAAACTCCAAACTTAGAATTGAAAAAATATTCTACAGTTCCACCCATCCAATTTCTTGCATCATCGTTGGTAGAAAGATGTTGAAGTTCTAAACGTAGCGATTTACCTTTTCCAAATTTATATGTTCCGTCTATAACACCAATTCGTGCGCGTACAGTGCTGTTATCGGCCTTAGATTCTAAAACACTTTTATTGTAGTAAAGATTGATAAAAGTAAAAATTGATTTTAATCTTTTATTCCATTTTTTTCGAATCTCAAAGTTTAAATCTGAATATAATTTATTCTTAAAATTTATAAATTCTGTTTCATAGGTCAAATTATCACTTACAAAATATGGTATACCTGTAGGGTCGGAATAATTACTGGCCAAATTTGCCCAATAAGACATGTTAAAATTCACTTTTGTGCCATATTTTCCACCTAAAAAACTTCCTTTTCTTATATTAAAAAAAACATCTACAAAATTCCCAATTTCACCTGCTTTGACGAGAGGAGATTCATAGTTTTCAATAAATAATCCAGGTTGAGATTGGTATAAATAGATATTTGCTAATGTGTAGTCATGTTGTTTTGAAAGAGCTGGTAAATAATTCACACTCAATTGATTAGTGGGATTGTTATTCGCATTACTTTGCGCACGCTCAGAAAACCAGCGCATATTTTCTAAACGTCTAAAATTGTAACTTACCCCAAATCCCTTCTGGCTATAGCCAGCTGTCCAGCTAAGAGCATTGCCTTTGAATGTTTCATTTTCTGAAAACGTAACAATATTTGGTATGATGTTATTGAGTCTTAAATCTTTACTTTTTTTAACATATTCTATGTTTGTGTAGAAATTTTTATTGGTGTAGTCGAGTCGCGCCGAAAAAGCATTGACAAGCTCAGGAATATCGCTGGTTATTGATTCATCGGATTTTAAATAGGATTCATTTTTTCCAACATAACTAAGTCCTAGTACAAGATTACTTGATGGTAAAATATCAAAGGTACTAGAGATGTCAATTTCTGTATCAACTCCAAAAATATCACCATCAGAGACGTCAAAACCCTTTCGTTGTCTTCCATACAAAGTTGTGATTTTAATGGAATTTGAAGGGTAATATATGATTCGTGCACCTCGCATAGCGGTATTGACGCCCAAAGCACGATCTTCCCAAGACCTCAAAATCAATCCGCTTCCAAATTGTTCATAAAAATATCCAAGAGTAATATCGATTTTTTTTGTAGTAAAGCGTAAATAGTACGTGGCTAAGCCAAAATCTTTGTCATATAATTTACTATTGTTGAGTAAATTTTCGGGAGCATAACTTTCAAGTTGTAACCCTGCAGAAAATTGATTTGAAATTGAATAATCTAGTCTTAAAAAATTTGTAGAACGAAGATGTTCTTCTTCTTCAAAGTCTCCAAATTTTGAATCATTCAAGTACCACTGAGAATTAGATTCATAACTAGTCCTTAAGTTGTTTTTAAAGCTTTGAAAAAAAGAATTAGTATGCTTTTGATCTTGACTAAAACTAATTAAAGTAAGAAACAAAAAACAAGTTACAAGTGTTTTTTTTATCATTTTTGTTTAATATAATTTTAAATAATTTAAACTATTTTATTGACTAAATTTTAAAATCTGCTCATAAAGTTCATCTTCATAACCAGGGGTGTATCCTGTGTGTTTGTATACCATAAGACCATTTTTTACAATAACTGTGTAGGGTACAGTGCTAACGCCAAATGCCCTTTTTAGTTCGCTGTTTTCATCCAATAGGATTTCAAATTCCCAACCTTTTCCATCAACCATTGGTTTAATGCGTTTTGAAGTTCTTGAATCATCGATAGAGATTGCAAAGTACTTTACATCTGTTTCGCTAACCCAATCCTCATAAACTTCAGCCACAGCATCCAGTTCATTTTTACACGGTACGCACCATGTCGCCCACAACGAAATAATCATTAATTGATTCTCTTGAGCAATTTGATTTGTATTGATAAATTGTCCTGAAAGTGTTTTCAATTCAATACTTGGCAATGGACTTTGTGCTTGTGTAAAAAATCCCAAAAATAGTATAAACAGATATTTTTTCTTGTTCATTATTGTTGAATTTAAAATAAACATTAAATTTACGAATAATTTAATAAATCATATAATTGTTTGTTATTTTAATAATGATATCAAACAATAATTAAATAAATTGCAAAAAACAATTAAAAAAACTTTTTTATGAAAAATGTATTAAATACTTTATCATTATCTGGCCTATTATTGTTTCTTTCTTGTTCAGGAGATGACGGATCGGCATCTGCAAATCAAAACCCACCCGATAACTCTGTTTCGTCGATTAGTTTGAGCTTCAATAAAACATCTTATCTAGCGGGTGAATATGGGTTTTATGTTGTAAGAGATGACCAGAACAATGTAATTACGGATGAGGCATTTGTCACTGTAAATGGTACAGAAGTTGAAACAAATCCGTTTGGTTTTGAAACATCTGGGACATACACCTTTGTAGCCACTTACGAAAATATAACTTCTAATAGTGTAACATTTGAAATAGAAAGCGCTTCTGAATATAGTGATACTTCAAGTTTCTCTTCTTCTGATACCCCTAACTCATTTACAAAAAAAGTTTTATTGGAAGATTTTACAGGGACATGGTGTCCAAATTGTCCTCCAGCAGCAGCAGCTGTGAAAAGCGCTGTTGATGGAAACTCTAATGTTTTTGGTGTAGGATATCATGACGGCGATCCAATGCAAATCGAAGAAACAATGTTTTGGTCTGGTTATTATCATGTAACAGGATTTCCAACAGTTTATGTTAATGGTCCAGATACTCGTTGGAATTTCCCAAATATGGCTCAAGTGAATTCAGAACTTACAGAAGAGGCAACTGTTGGATTGGCACTAGAAGGCGAAGTTGTTGGTGGTAAGTTAGATTTGGAAGTTAGTGTTGGATTTAAAACAACACCAGAAGAAGAAGTTAAGCTTATGATATATTTGATTGAAGCTACACAAACTTCTGAATCAGCCCAAGCAGGTTCTTCACAAGGTATTAATTATGTTCACAACGACGTATTGTTAGAAGTTTACACCGATAAGTTAGGAGATGTAATTCCATCGAATAATACCACTGCAGGCGGAGTTTACACACGTACTATTACAGGGCTAGATCTCCCGTCTAATGTTATTGATGTTACTAACTTGAAGCTGGTAGCTTTTGTTCGAAATACATATACAAAAACTTTTGTAGACTATTTTAATACCACTTGGGAGAATTCTCCACATTATGATATTTATAATGTCCAAGAAGTACATCTAGGTGAATCTGCTTCTTTTGACTAATTTGTTTAAATTCACATAAAAAAAGCCACTCTTTTAAGAGTGGCTTTTTTATTAGATATATCTCTCTTTAATCTAAAAAAGGATATTTGTAATCTGTAGGAGTTACAAAAGTCTCCTTGATCATTCGAGGTGAAATCCAACGTAATAAATTTTGAGCTGAACCGGCTTTATCATTTGTTCCAGAAGCTCTTGCACCTCCAAATGGTTGTTGTCCGACAACAGCACCTGTTGGTTTATCATTAATATAAAAATTACCTGCTGCATTCACCAAAGCTTCTGTGGCTTGATTGGCGGCATAACGATCTGTGGAGAAAATAGCACCAGTAAGTGCATACTCACTAGTTTCGTCTACCAATGCTAAGGTTTTAGCATAGTCTTTATCATCATATATATAAATCGTAATCACTGGCCCAAAAAGTTCCGTACACATGGTTTCGTACTTTGGATTTGTTGTCAAAATAACCGTTGGTTCTATAAAATACCCTTTGCTTTTGTCATAGCTTCCTCCTGCAATGATTTCTGCATCAGAATTATTTTTTGCAGCGTCTATATATTTTGCAATTTTATCGAAAGACCCTTCATGTATAACGGCAGTCATAAAGTTTGATAAATCCTCTGGGCTTCCTATTTTTATGGATTTAATATCTTCTAAAAGAAAAGATTTGACCTCTGGCCATAGACTTTCTGGAATGTAGGCGCGAGAAGCGGCACTACATTTTTGCCCTTGAAATTCGAAAGCACCTCTTACAATCCCTGTTGCAACTTGTTTTGGATTTGCAGATTGATGAGCTACAATAAAGTCTTTTCCGCCTGTTTCTCCTACAATTCTTGGGTAGGTTTTATAATTATGAATGTTAGTTCCTATTTGTTTCCATAATTCTTTAAATATAAAAGTAGAACCTGTAAAATGAAGGCCTGAAAAATCAGGGCTAGAAAGTACAGTGTTAGTAATCATTACTGGATCGCCAAAAACAACATTAATGACTCCAGGAGGAACTCCTGCTTCATTAAAAACATCCATTATGACTTTTGCAGAATATATCTGACTATCACTTGGCTTCCAAACAACCACATTGCCCATTAAAGCCATACACGCTGGAAGATTTCCAGCTATTGCAGTAAAATTAAATGGCGTTACTGCGTAAGTGAATCCTTCTAACGGTCGGTATTCAATTCTATTCCAAGCATCACTTGTACTATTAGGTTGATCAGCATAAATTTCTGTCATAAATTGTACATTGAATCTCAAAAAGTCAATAAACTCACATGCGGCGTCAATTTCAGCTTGATGTACAGTTTTTGATTGTGCCATCATTGTGGCTGCATTTATTTTTGCTCTGTATGGGCCGGCAATCAGTTCTGCAGTACGAAGAAAAATACCTGCACGTTGTTCCCAAGGTAAGTTGGCCCAACTTTTTCTGGCTTCCAAAGCTGTAGAAATTGCGAGTTCTACATGTTCTTTATTGGCGGTATGATAGGTTCCAACACTATGTTGATGATCATGTGGAGGGCTCATGGTTTGAGTGTCTCCAGATTTTATATGTTCTCCATTGATGTAAAGAGGAACTTCAATTTTTGAGTTAAACATTGATTTGTAGGCTTGCAATACGTTTTCGCGTTCTTTAGTGCCAGGCGCATATGATAAAACGGGTTCGTTTTTTGCTACTGGAACCTTAAAAAATCCTTTTCCCATAGGTGTAGTATTAAGATAATATTAGTCAGTAAAATTACGATTTATGATGGAATTTTAGCATATGAAGTAAAATTAATTTTGAGCAAATTCTGCACAAAGTTTAAAGGTTGGGATATTTGCTTTAAATGTATCATTTACATAAAGGTCTACCATAGTATATGTGCCCTTCATTGAGCCAAAAGGAGATTTTAATGTGCATCCCGAATTATATACATACGACTCATTAGGTTGTATAATCGGTTGATCGCCAACAACTCCGTCACCTTCTACTTTTTCTTTTGAATTTAAAGCATCACAGATATGCCAAGTTCTTGAAAGAAGTTGCGCTGGATTTGGGCGTTCATTTTTAATTTTTATTACATAACTGAAAGCAAATTGAATAACTTCTTTGTTGTAAAAAGTACCTTCAAAATGTGTTTCCACAGATACTTTTATGCCATTTGTAATTTGATGTACCATATTTTGAGGTTGATTTAAATTAATTTGTGATTTGAATAGAATTAGCCTCCCCTAATCCGATAATTTTATCGTAACGCGCGCCTAAATCTCTATAATAAACAATGACTTTATAATTGTTTTCTGTTTCATCAAAATTACCACTAACAGCACCTTCAAACAGCGTGTTGTCATCATCTACAACAACATATTTGTAGTTGTAAAAACCTTGTTTTAATAGCACTGAGAGTTCGTAAACTCCTTTCTCTACATTAAATGTCATTTTGTTGTCTTCACTGATGCTAAAGTTGTTGAATCCGCCATAAACATAAACGGATTGATTCAAAAATTCTTCAGTAAGTAATGAAAAATGAACATAGGTATAATCGGCTTCAATGCTAGGATCTTGACGATCTAAAACAGTAATTTTAAATCCACCATTAATATCGGGGTTGTAGGTGTATTTCCTTAAACTTCTATCAATATCTGTGTAAAGATAACTATGATATAGGTCTTGTAAATCAGTGTATTGAACACCTAGGTTTGCCATACGAACATCTTTGTTTTCAAAAAACAAATATTCATTTCCACCCCAAAATAAGGAGTTGTCATTGTACCTATATACCAATTCATTGCCTAATGTATACTGAGGTTTTAAGTCATAAATCGCAGTTTTTAGGTTGTTGTTTTGCACTACAACGGTTTTTACAGTTTCTTTAGGATTGTTTAAATTCAAACTGTTTGATTTTATGCTAAAGTCTACGGTCTGTGCCTCATTTATTAGCGCTACATTTCTGGATCTTTTAATTTGAACTCCAACACCAACTTGTTGCTCCATTATCATGAATTTTCTACTAAAAACTAAATCATCGTTTTCATCAAAAATTTTGATGAGATAATTTCCAGAAACTTTTAGTCGTGTTTGTGGGTTTGGAATTTGTAGTCTGTAATGCGAATAGATTTGATAAGTATTAAATGAATTTTCATAGTTAAAAATCCTTAGGTTATCCATACCATCAAGATACTCTGACTTCATCAAACGAGAAGGTGTCCAGTCGTAATCAAAATGTTCTATAACATAATAAAAATCTTCTTCAAGATTGTTAAGTACATCAAATTCCAGATAAATACGCTCGTTCAAATTTATAATAGGAAGGATAGAAATGTTTTTTTGACTTCCAAACGTAATTGTTTTGATATCATTAGGAGGGTCAACTTCTTCTACTTGGCCTATTAAAATACAACACGAAAGGAGTAGAGAAATATTCAAAAAAATAATACGATAGGATTTGAGCATATCTTAATTTTAGTAGGTAAATATAAGTAAAAATTGCTGCTTTGTTAAAATCTAAAATTTAACAAAAAAAATCCGTTTAAATGTTGTGTTGTATGCACTTTTAATTTGTAAATTTGCTCGATTTTTAGATACAAATTTCAATAACAAAATATATGTCAAACGACATTCGAATAAAAAAAGGTCTGGACATCAAATTAGTAGGAGAAGCTGCGCTGACCAAAACCAACGCCATAAAAAGCAACTTTTATACGATTCGACCTGAAGACTTCCACGGTGTAACACCAAAATTATTAGTAAAAGCAAATCAAAAAGTACAAGCAGGTGAGCCTCTATTTTTTGATAAATCCAATGAAGAGATCAAATTTGTTTCTCCAGTTTCTGGTGAGATTATTGAAATCTCTCGAGGCGAAAAACGCCGTATTTTGGAAATAAAAATTAAAGCTGATAAAGTTTTAACATTTGTTGAATACAAAAAATTGAACCTTAGCAAAGCAAAATCAGAGGATATCAAAGCACTTTTGCTTGCTTCTGGGTGTTGGCCATTTGTAAAGCAGCGTCCATATGATGTGATTGCAGATCCAAGTCGTACACCAAAATCAATTTTTGTTTCAGCTCATGCCACAGCACCGCTAGCAGCAGACTATAATTTTACACTAAAAGGAAAAGAAACTGAATTGCAAGCCGCAGTGTCTGCGTTGTCCAAGCTTACAGATGGAGCAGTACATGTTGGGATTCCAAAGGATGCACACTCGTCTTTTACAAATTTGGAAGAGATTTTAACGCACAAAGTTTCTGGACCCCATCCCTCTGGAAATGTAGGAACTTTGATCAATAAAATTGATCCTATAAATAAGGGCGAGATAGTGTGGACAGTAACACCTCAAGATTTAGTAATTATTGGAGAGTTGCTTTTAACAGGGAAGTTCAATGCAGAGCGAACCATTGCTTTGGTGGGCTCCCAAATTGAGCAACCACGTTATTTGACAACAAGAATTGGAAGTGAAGTAGCAACAATGATTTATGATCGAGGTATACAAAAAGATGCACATGCGCGTATCATTTCTGGTAATGTTCTTTCGGGAAAAGAAGTAAAACCTGACGGTCATTTGGATTATTATAGCGATGTAATTTCTGTAATTCCAGAAGGTGATGATTACGAATTTTTTGGGTGGAACAAGCCAGTTTTTAATAAAGTTTCTACGTCTAGAGCGTTAACTTTTTCGTGGTTAACACCAAATAAAAAATTCGATTTGAATACGAATACAAATGGAGAGCACAGGGCTTTTGTAATTACAGGATCCTATGAAGAAGTATTTCCACTAGATATTTATCCAATGCAAATTTTAAAGGCATGTATGTATAAAGACCTTGACGAAATGGAAGCATTAGGAATGTATGAGGTTGCACCTGAAGATTTTGCGCTAACAGAATTCGTTTGTGTTTCAAAACAACCACATCAAAAAATAATAAGAGAAGGATTAGATTTAATGATTAAAGAAATTGGATAACAATTCATTTTCAAACTAACGTGAAAAATAAATAACACATGGGTTTAAAATCAAACTTACACAATCTTAAAGAAAAATATAAAGGCACAAAAATGGCACCTGCTTTTAATGCCATTCATACTTTTTTGTATCTGCCAAATGAAACCACTCACAATGGTACCCATATCAAAGCTGCCGATGATTTAAAGCGTACCATGAACACAGTGATAATGGCAATGGTACCTTGTTTAATTTTTGGAATGTTCAATGCAGGTTACCAACATCACCTTGCCCTAGGCACCATAGAAGCCGCTGAAGGATTTTTGGGATCAACATTTTGGACTTGGGATAATTTGGTTATTGGAATATGGAAAGTGTTGCCACTTGTTGTAGTTTCATATGGTGTAGGCTTACTTATTGAATTTATATTTGCTGTAATTAAAGGCCACGAAGTTGAAGAAGGATATTTGGTAACAGGTATGCTTGTACCACTTATTGTACCTGTAGATTTACCTTTGTGGATGTTAGCAGTAGCTGTTGCCTTTGGCGTTGTTATTGGTAAAGAAGTTTTTGGTGGAACAGGAATGAATATTTTAAATCCTGCCCTAACTGTTCGAGCCTTTCTATTTTTTGCCTATCCAACATGGATGAGTGGCGATAAAGTTTGGGTCCATGGTGCGGTAGAGCGTGCCGGAACTGCAGATGCAATTTCTGGGGAAACTATTTTAGGTAGTTATGCTCAAAGTCAAGATGTTGTATACAGTCTTGCCGATATGTTTTATGGGCTAATTCCAGGATCTATAGGAGAGACTTCTAAAGTGCTCATCATTTTTGGAGCCCTATTCCTCATTTTCACAAAAGTTGGTAGTTGGCGAATTATGTTAAGTACTATTTTAGGAGCACTAGTAATGGGGCTTATCTTTAATGGGGTTGTGGATGCAGGCATGATAACTTCTTCAAGTAAATTTTATGGATTGATGAGTGTTCCATTTTGGCAACACCTTATCATTGGAAGTATATTATTTGGAGCAGTATATATGGCAACAGACCCTGTAACAGCAGCTCAAACCAACAAAGGGAAGTGGATTTATGGATTCCTAATCGGGTTTATTTCGATAATGATCCGAGTATTCAATCCAGCGTATCCAGAAGGTGTATTCTTAGCGATTTTGCTAATGAATGTTTTTGCACCAACAATTGATCACTATGTGGTTCAAGGAAATGTAAAGAAAAGAATGAAACGATTAAAAGTAAAAACGGCATAATATTATGAGTACCAATACAGAATCAAATAAATATACCATATTCTTCGCCATTGGAATGGTCGTTATTGTAGGATCTCTTTTGGCTTTTACAGCATCTTCTTTGAAGCCCAATATCAAAGAAAATGAACGTATGGAAAAACAACAAAATATTTTGTATGCCATGGGGGTCAATGATAATGGTGACAACGATATTGTTTTTGTAGGCACAGATAAAGTTGCTTCAGAGTTTTCAAAATACATCTCAAAACAGTTGGTTTTAGATACAAGTGGTAATGCCGTTGAAAACAACGAAGCATATCTTATTGATGTCAAAAAAGAACAAGCCAAAGCAAAAAATGGTCAAACAAGAGATCTACCACTTTTTGTTGGAGAGAAAGATGGACAAACATTTTACATTGCACCCATTCGCGGAAAAGGACTGTGGGATGCCATATGGGGGTATATTGCAATGGATAAGGATATGGTAATTCAAGGAGCGTATTTTGATCACAAAGGAGAAACGCCAGGGCTTGGTGCTAATATCAAGCAACGTTATTTTATGGATGATTTTTATGGTGAAAAGCTACTTACTGAATCTGGAGAATTCAAAGGCATAACTGTAGCTAAAGGTAACAACGACCCTAAAAATTTAATCAAAGACGATTACGAAGTTGATGCACTTGCAGGAGCAACCATTACAGGTGATGGTGTTTCAGCAATGATTAAGTCAGATTTAAAATTGTATTTACCATTTTTCAAGAACTTAAAAACTCAAACCAACTAATATGGGACTACTATCAAAAAAAGACGCTAAGTTAATAACAGACCCTTTAGCAGATAACAACCCAATTACAATACAAGTTTTAGGAATTTGTTCTGCACTAGCAATTACAGCAGAGTTAAAAGCATCTCTAGTGATGGGGATTGCAGTACTTTTTGTATTAGGTATAGGAAATGTGGTAATTTCATTGATACGAAATATTATTCCTTCAAAAATTAGAATTATAGTTCAACTTATTGTTGTTGCTTCTTTAGTAATTATTGTAGATCAAGTTTTAAAAGCATTTGCCTACGAATTAAGCAAAACATTATCTGTTTTTGTAGGGTTGATTATTACCAACTGTATTATTATGGGACGCTTTGAAGCATTTGCACTTGGTAATGGTCCATGGAGAGCATTTTTAGATGGTGTTGGTAATGCTTTAGGTTATGCGGTAATTTTATTAGTTGTTGGATTTTTTAGAGAACTATTAGGCTCTGGTACGCTGTTTGGGATTCCTGTTCTTGGAGACCCAATTGAAAAAACTGGTCTATATTCTATTGGCTATGAAAACAATGGATTTATGCTTATGCCGCCTATGGCACTCATAATCGTTGGACTCATTATTTGGGTACAACGTAGTAGAAATAAAGCCTTAATTGAAGACTAAACCTATTAAAGAATTAAAATAAAGAACAATGATAGAACACATTGAATTATTTTTTAAATCCATTTTTATTGATAATATGGTGTTTGCAGTTTTTTTGGGCATGTGCTCATATTTAGCTGTATCAAAAAAAGTATCTACTGCAGTTGGCTTGGGTGCCGCAGTCATTTTTGTATTAGCAATTACAGTACCATTAAACTGGTTGTTAGATCAATATTTGCTTCAGCCAGGAGCGTTATCATGGTTAGGTGAAGAGTTTGCAGATTACGATTTAGGTTTTCTTTCTTTCATCATGTTTATTGCAACAATTGCAACAATGGTACAACTGGTTGAAATTATAGTAGAAAAATTTTCACCATCGTTGTACAATTCTCTTGGAATATTCTTACCATTAATTGCTGTAAACTGTGCCATTTTAGGAGGTTCATTGTTTATGCAATCTCGAGAAATAGAAACCTTTGGACTAGCTGTAAATTATGGAATTTCATCTGGAATAGGATGGTTTTTAGCCATTTTAGCCATTGCGTCGATTCGTGAAAAAATCAGATACTCAAATGTTCCTGGGCCACTAAGAGGACTTGGAATTACCTTTATAGTTACAGGTCTAATGGGAATAGGTTTCCTTAGTTTTGGAGGAATGCTAACTGGAGGAGATGAAGCTCCTAAAGAAGCTTCTCAAGTTAATGAAACAGTCAAAATAGAAAACCTAGAGCCTGTTATTGAAGAAGAAAAAGAAATTGTAACCATTACTAAATCAGAAAACTAACATGATTATTTTAGCTGCTGGAACAACCGGAACTGTATTAGCTACCGTCGTAGCATTCTTAGTAATTTCACTAGTACTTATTAGTGTACTTCTTTTTGTAAAACAAAAATTATCTCCTTCAGGTCCTGTCAAGATTTTGATCAATGGCGAAAGAGAAATTGAAGTTTCATCTGGAGGAACACTATTATCTACACTAGGTAATCAGAAAATATTCTTACCATCTGCTTGTGGAGGTGGAGGAACCTGTATTCAATGTGAATGTCATGTACTCTCAGGTGGTGGAGAAGCCCTACCAACAGAAACCCCTCATTTTTCTAGAAAAGAATTGCAAAGCGGCGCCCGATTGTCTTGCCAAGTTAAGGTGAAGCAAGACATGGAAATTTCAATTCCAGAAGAAGTATTTGGGATTAAAAAATGGGAAGCTACTGTGGTTAGAAACTATAATGTAGCCTCTTTTATCAAGGAATTTGTTGTTGAAATTCCAGAAAATATGGGCTACAAAGCTGGTGGATATATTCAAATTGAAATCCCAGCGTGTGAAATTAATTATAAAGATATTGATATCACAGCGCATCCAGAGGAACACGATGATCCAAAAAAATTCCTAGCCGAGTGGGACAAATTTGGATTGTGGCCTCTAACAATGAAAAATACTGAAACGGTAGAACGTGCCTATTCAATGGCATCTTACCCAGCAGAAGGGCGTGAAATCATGCTTAATGTCCGTATTGCAACCCCACCATGGGATCGCTCAAAAAATGGATGGATGGATGTTAATCCAGGAGTAGCTTCATCTTATATATTTGCTCAAAAACCCGGAGATAAAGTTACTATTTCTGGACCTTATGGAGAGTTCTTTATAAACGAAAGTGAATCAGAAATGCTTTACGTTGGCGGGGGTGCTGGAATGGCGCCAATGCGTTCACATTTGTATCACTTGTTCAAAACCTTAAAAACAGGTCGAAAAGTGACATATTGGTACGGAGGTCGATCAAAAAGAGAACTTTTCTATTTAGATCACTTCAATCAATTAGAAAATGAGTTTCCTAACTTCAAATTTTATTTGGCACTTTCTGAGCCATTAGAAGAAGACAATTGGAAAGTCAAAGAAAATATAGATGCACCTGGAGATGGTTTTGTTGGATTTATTCACAATTGTGTAATCGATAATTATTTAAATCATCACGAAGCACCAGAAGATATTGAACTCTATTTCTGTGGACCTCCATTGATGAATAAAGCGGTTCAAAAAATGGGTGAAGACTTTGGAATTCCAGACGAACACATCCGATTTGATGATTTTGGAGGATAAAATAAATTATCTTTCTATTAACTAAAAAAGCTCAACAGAAATGTTGGGCTTTTTGTATTTTTGTAGCATGTCAAAACCACTCACAGAACAAGAACTTCATAACTTAGCAATGAACCATGTTGGTAAGGATTTAGAGACCAGAGGATTTGAATTTGTGGCCATTAATAGTCAGTTAAAAAAACATCCACAATTTGTCTGCATTGATAAAAACAACCAATATTTTTTTGTAATCGTCCGTGTGGTGAAATTGCCTGAAAATCCTAACAATTATGATGTTGTTTGGATGGAAACATTCAAAAAACATGCTTTCGAAAAAGATGCAAAAGTGCTATACGCTGGTGTGGCTGTAGGAAATCCCAACGGTGAGGATCTACCAGTTTATCTTAATCATGAGTATTTGATGGAATACAATGGTATTCAAGTCATTGAAACCAATATGAACTAATCGTAACTGCATGAAAAAAATAGTTTTATTTATTTTTTTAGGGTTGATTTCTTGTAAAAACAGCATCAAACAGCAGCGTAATTCCGGCGGTGTTTTTGGTACAACGTATAGTATCATATACGACAGCAATGAAGATTTTCAGGAGGAATTCGAGCAGATTTTTAATGACATTAATCATTCAATGTCTACATATATCCCCAACTCCATAATTTCTGAAGTCAATAACAATAGAACTATAAAAATTGACAGTCATTTCAAAAGAGTTTTTGAGACTTCAAAACAAGTTTTTGATGAAACTAACGGTCGTTTTGATCCCACTATTGGGGCGGTTGTAAATGCATGGGATTTTGGTCCTGAGGGAAAAATTGAACAACTTGACAGTGTTATAATAAAAGATCTAATGCAGTCTGTTGGTCTCAATAAAGTTTCTGTTGAAGGGTTTCTTATCACAAAGCCAAGTGCGACTAAAATCGATTTTAATGCTATTGCAAAAGGATATGGTGTTGATCAAATAGGTTATTTTTTAGATTCTAAAAATGTTTCAAATTATTTGGTTGAAATTGGTGGAGAAATTGTTTGTAAAGGAATCAATTCTTCAAAAGGAACCCCTTGGAAAATTGGTATACAAAACCCAAATGTAGAGAGTGATATTCCTTTTCTCAATAGTGTTGAACTCAACAACAAGGCCATGGCTACATCAGGAACGTATAGAAAATATAAAATTGATGAAAATGGACGGCGTTACACGCATATTATTGATGCCAAAACAGGTTATCCTAGCCGATCAAATATTTTGAGTATTTCTGTAATTGCTGAAAATTGTATGACTGCTGATGCCTATGCAACAGCACTACAGACCATGAATTTAGAAGAATTATCCAATTTTTTAAACAATCATCCTGAATTGAAAGTTTATATCATTTTTGAAAACGAAAATAAAGAACTAGAATACAAGTCCTTTAATGGATTTTAATTTAACTGATGAGTTCCGCTTTGCCTTTTAAAATACTTTTATAAATATGATTCCAAAGTATTAGTCGGTATTTTAATGCTTGTTTTGCTGTATTAAGAACTTCATTCCATTTATCAGTATCATTTCCACAAAGTGTTTCAACCATTTTCAATGAAATTGGGCCATGCTCGTCACCATCAATTTCGATGTGTCGATTTAAATAATACAGTAGTTTGCTATAGCGATTGTCGTTATCACTAGTTTTGGAGTGTTGTATAATTTCTAAGAACATGTCTGGAATAACATCTTCTCTTCCGAAGGTAAAAGCAGCGGCAATACAATGTGCCTTTTGAGTCTTAATCACATCAAAAGTAAAGTTGATAAACTTGCAAATTTCTGTATCAACTTGTTGAGTTTCCAAAGCTGTATCAATATCATTACCTTGAGATAAGCTGTTTAAAAATGCTTTGATTCCCGAAGTATCTGCCTGAATTTGATCCATGGCATCTAGATACATTTCATAATGACTCTTAGCCTCGCCAAGTTCATTAACATCGCTTTCTTCTCCCATCACAATTTCATTAATAAAACGTGCAGCCTCTCCATGTCCTTTTGGAGTCCATGGAATACAAGTTGTGGTTAAATGATTTTGAAGTGCTTTAAGCAATGACATAAAATCCCAAACAGCAAAAACATGAATTTCCATAAATGTTTTGATGTCATCAATAGTTTCAAGAGTTTTGTATAGAGGATGTTCATTGATTTGTCTGCTTAAACCAATAAGTTCATTTTCTACATGTTGAATAGGCTTCATCGTGTAATTTTTTTTAAAACTATTATCTAAATTCTAATTCTTCATCAGTTTCGATACCAAGTGCTTCATTAATATAAGCAAATGTTGAAAGGAGTTTGGGTTTTCCATCAACTAGTGCAATATTATGTTCAAAATGTGCGCTTGGTAAATTATCCTTTGTTGTAATGGTCCATCCATCGTTGTGTTGTTTTATGCGATGTGTTCCCATGTTAATCATAGGTTCAATGGCAACAACCATTCCATCCAAAAACTTTTTTCCACGACCTCTTTTTCCGTAGTTAGGCATTTCTGGTTCTTCGTGCATAACACGCCCCAAACCATGTCCTACAAGCTCTCTTACAACACCATAACCAAAAGATTCACAATAATTTTGAATGGCATAACCAACATCTCCAACACGGTTATTTTTTTTGAATGCTCTAATGCCTTCATAAAGTGATGTTTTTGTGACCTCCAATAATTTTTGAGTTTCAATAGAGATTTCTCCAACAGCAAATGTGTAGGCATGATCGCCATAGAATTCATTTTTTAGTGCGCCACAATCAATTGAAATAATATCACCTTCTTTTAAGGGAATATCGTTTGGAATACCATGAACAACTTGCTCGTTTGGACTCATACAAAGTGTGTTAGGGAAATCATATAACCCCAAGAACCCTGGAATGGCTCCATGGTCTCTTATAAAAGTTTCTGCCAAAGCATCAAGTTGAAGTGTTGTAACTCCAGGTCGAACTTCTTTTGCAAGCATTCCAAGAGTTTTTGACACAATAAGTGCGCTCTCGCGAATGCATTCAATGTCTTCAGCAGTCTTTAAATTTAGCATCTTCATATCAAACCACAAAGATACTTAAAAACTTTAGTTTGATTCTAAAATTTATGCAGTTTTAAACCAATGATTTTTGACTCATAGCAGCTGGTTTATCAATCCCAATTAATTTTAAAATTGTAGGTGCTATATCGCCTAAAATTCCATTTTGAATTTGATCTAAATCATTGTCAATCAGTATGATTGGTACAGGATTAGTCGTGTGTGCAGTATTTGGTGATCCGTCTGGATTGACCATTGTTTCACAGTTTCCATGATCGGCAATGAGTAGGGTGGTATAGTGGTGTTTCAAAGCGGTATTGACCACATCTTTTACACATTCATCTACGGCCTCACAAGCTTTGATGGCAGCTTCCATTACACCTGTATGACCAACCATATCTCCATTGGCAAAATTTAAGCAAACAAAATCAGTTTTTTCTGCTTTCAAAACAGGAATAAGTGCATCGCGTAGTTCATAAGCACTCATTTCGGGTTTTAGATCGTATGTGGCCACTTTTGGTGAGTTTTTTAAAATGCGTTCTTCACCCTTAAAAGGTGTTTCTCTACCCCCTGAAAAGAAAAAAGTAACATGTGGATATTTTTCAGTTTCTGCAATACGAAGTTGTGTTTTTCCATGAGCTTCAAGGACTTCTCCTAAAGTCTCGCTGAGGTTTTCTTTGTTGAAAATAACATCAATATTCTTGAAATTATCATCATAATTTGTCATCGTCACATACTTCAAATCTAAAGCATGCATGTTGTATTCATGAAAATCTTTTTGGCTTAAAGCCTCAGTCAATTGACGACCACGATCTGTTCTAAAATTAAAAAACAAAACTACATCTCCATCTTTGATGGTTGCAACAGGCTCATCATTATTGGCAACAATAATAGGTTTTAGAAACTCATCGGTGATGTCTTCATCATAACTATTCTGAATGCTAGAGGTCACATTTTTTGAATATTCCCCTCTACCATTAACAAGCGCATCATAGGCGAGTTGGGTGCGTTCCCAACGCTTATCTCTATCCATTGCATAGTATCGCCCAGTTACAGTAGCCAATTGTACAGACGATTCTTCTAGACGAGATTCTAACTCGGTTATAAAACCAAACCCTGATTTTGGATCTACATCTCTACCATCTGTAAAAGCATGAACAAATCCTTTTTCTACATTATTTTCTTCTAAAGTCTCAATGATTCCAAAAAGGTGATTGATATGTGAATGTACACCGCCATCACTTAATAAACCCAATAAATGGATGGGTTTATTTTGAGCTTTAGCATAAGCAAGAGCATCTTTCAAAACCGCTTCATTACCTAAAGTTTTATTTGTAACAGCTAAATTAATTTTTGCTAAATCTTGATATACAATTCTTCCAGCACCAAGATTCATATGGCCTACTTCGCTATTTCCCATTTGACCTTCGGGGAGGCCAACATGAAGTCCATCTGTTCTTAGACTTGCATGTGCAAAGTTGTTGTATAATCCATCAATAAAAGGTGTGTTTGCGTGATCAATAGCCGATACTTTTGGGTCGGGAGAAGTTCCCCAACCATCCAAAATCATTAAAATTACTTTCTTATTCATTAGTGTTGGTTAAGCCACAAAGATAAGAAGTTTTTGAGTTTTAAAACAAGATAGTTTGGTGTAACTTTAATCTGTTATTATTGATATTTTTCTATGGCTTGTTTTATTTTTTCAATCCGATTTTCGGGGTCTGGGTGTGTGCTTTGAAATTCTGGTGCTCTGTTAGGTCCAGCAGCTTCTTTTAATATTTTCATGACCCCAATGAGCGCTTCAGGGTTATAATCCGCTTGAATCATAAACTGTACTCCAAGATCATCACTTTGAAGTTCATCGTCTCTACCATATTTCATATTAATAAGTTGTGCAACAGCAGCCGCTCCTTGGGCAGCTGAAGGATCGACACCTACGGCCACTCCGCTTAAAATGCCTTGCGTAAGCCCATCTTTGGCAATACGTTCTGCAGAGTGTCGGCCCAACACATGTCCAATTTCATGTCCAAGAATACCTGCCAATTGATCAATATTTTCGAGTTTTGAAAATAGTGCGTAGGTAATAAAAATTTGACCACCTGGAAGTGCAAAGGCATTAATAGTACGTTCATCGGCCAATAAATGAAAATCAAATTTATAGTTACTATCTTTTGCAATACTATTATTCACTAATTTTTTACCAACACGATCCACCACAGCTTGATACTGTGTGTCTGGATAAAGTCCACCGTGCTGATGAGCCATTTGTGGTGCAGCATTCATTCCCATTGCAACTTCTTCGGTTTCACTCAATCCAATGTGCTGTTTTTCATTGGTGTATGGGTTAATTTCTGCGCTTGAACAATATTTTAGAACTGCAAACAAAACCAGTCCAGCTCCAATAATTAATCTAATTTTTCTTCCGCTTCTAAGCATAATTTTGTGTTTTTCGTTATTAGATTAGACACAAATTATTTAAAAAAGTCACAAAAAATTTAATTGTATTTTTGATTTCTTATAATTGAGACCATATGCAATTTAAAATTATAGTTCCAAAAAACATTCATTTGGTAGTGCCTCTAGTGAAGAAAATGGCAAAAGAATCTATATCTGATGAACTTCTTTTAGAGCGATTTCAAGAAATGGTTACTCAAAATTATGAATGTGTAGGGGTTTTCAAAGATGAAGTGCTCGTGGGAGTTGCTGGAATGTGGTTTTGTACACGTCATTATTCGGGGCGAAGTGTAGAAATTGACCATGTTTTTATAGAAAAGTCTTTAAGAAATCAAGGCATTGGAAGTCAGCTATTGAGTTGGATTGAAAACTATACAACATCAAAAGGATATGAAACCATTGAGCTCAACACGTATATAGAAAATGAAAAATCACATGATTTTTATGATAAAAAAAACTATAAAAAATTAGGATATCATTTTTTAAAAACGCTTTGAATTTTAGCGTAATAAACTAAGATCTGTTCCAGGCTGTACTTCGTAGGCTTCTTTGTTATATTCAAAAATTCTTGCTTTCAAAGGTCCTTTAAGGGTTATACGCTCGCCAGAGACTTCCAAGAAGCTGCCTTCTCTAAGCCCAACCACCGATTGTGAATTGAAAAAATGAAACTCTTTAATACGTGTTTCTCTTGTTTCTCCCATGTGTTTGCTCTTTGGATTTGGGTCTAGGTAGTGTGGATTAATATTGAATGGAATGATACTTAGTGCATCAAAACTAGGAGGGTGTACAATTGGCATATCGTTGGAAGTCCCTATTGTTTTACCACAAATATTGCTACCAGCACTTGTTCCCAAGTATGGTGTTCCAGTTTGAATTACCGATTTTAAGGTATCAAAAACATCATTTTTGTACAATTCATCGAGCAATACAAAACTATTCCCTCCTCCAACAAAAATGCCTTTGGCTTCCAAAAGTGCTTTTTTAGGGTTTTCAAATTGATGAATTCCAACGATATTTTTATCAATTTTTTTAAATGCTTTTTGAACAATTTCAGTGTAAGCATCATGACTCAAACCACTTGGACGCGCATAGGGAATAAAAAGAATAGTTTCAGTAAATTGAAAAAAGAGTGTCAATTTGTCCAAAAGGTAATCTAAATAACCACTTCCATGAATTGTAGAAGTACTAGCAACGATTAGTTTTTTCATTAAAATGATTTTATTGGCACAACGATTTTTTCTTTTGTAAATTTATACAAAATTAAATGAATCGTTTTGAGATTGTCTTTCAAATATTTTAGCTCTATTGTTTTACTTTTTTGCTTCGCTTTGAGTCAAGCTCAAACACGTGAATTTTCAGGAATTGTGAAAGCAGATGGAAATGTAGAAGGTATTCATGTCATTAATAAAACATCGTATCGTTATGCTACTACCGACAAAAATGGGGGTTTTATTATTCAGGCAAAATTATCCGATTCATTATATTTTTCATCAATACAATACATTCCAAAAATTGTGATTATAACACCAGATATTGTAAAAGATAGTTTTATAGAAGTGCGTTTGGAAGACGGTGTTACTGAGCTTGATGAGGTTACAGTTGGAAAAATATTAACAGGAGATTTAAATTCAGATATTTCTAATTCTGATGCCGAGCGTCCTTTAGATTTTTATGATGTGGGTATTCCAGGATTTACTGGCCCAAGAAAAACACAAATTGAAAGTAAACTATATGAAGCAGATGCTGGAAAAATGGTATATATAGGCTTTCCATACGCTATGCTTAATTTTAATAAATTTTTAAATAAAATTACAGGCCGTACAAAAAAATTAAAACAAGCGGTCAAGATTGAAAAAGAAAGAAATATACTAACACACATCAAAGAAGTTGTTGGTCCAAAACTATTTAAAATAGAGAATCTTTCAGAAGACCTTGTGCCACAATTTTATTATTTCTGTGCCGATGATCCCAATTTTCAGCAGCGCTGCGCCCATAGGAGCGATGTGCAAATTCTTCAGTTTTTACAAGAAAAACTAAAGGAATTCAAAGCCAACAATTTATCAGAAAATTAAAGGAATACTTCCTATCTTTGTACCATGATGAATGCTCTGCCATTATTTATTAGTAGTACCGAAATTGTTTTCATTCTCTTTATTGTGATTATGGTTTTTGGTGCCGATAAAATCCCCGACATTGCAAAAGGGTTGGGCAAAGGCATGCGCACCCTAAAAAATGCTTCAAATGATATTAAAACTGAAATCCAACGTAGTGCAGAAAAGCAAGGTATAGACACCGATTTGACTAAAGATATCAATCAAGAAATCAATAAAGTTAAAGAAGAAATAGAAGACCTTACAGGTTCTGTTCGCCGAAAATTATAACTTATTTTTTTACGCTTACAGTCAATCCGTCACGAATAGGCAGAAGCACTGTTTCCAAGCGATGATCCTCTTTTAAAAGGCGATTGTATTCCAAAACAATTTTTGTTGATGCATCATTTTTATCTATGGTCTCAATGACTTTTCCGCTCCACAATACGTTATCAGAAAGAATTACGCCTCCAGAATTCAGTTTATCTATTATTTGATGAAAATAATTAATATAATTGGGCTTATCTGCGTCCATAAATACCAAATCAAAAGTTGTTTCTAATGTTGGAATAATTTCCAATGCAGGCCCTAAATGTTGATGAATTTGAGTGCCATACTTTGACTGATCAAAATACTTTCTTTGAAACTCAACCAATTCTTCATTGATATCAATCGTATGTAGCACGCCATCATTTTGAAGCCCTTCGGCTAAACAAAGTGCAGAATACCCTGTAAATGTTCCTACTTCTAAAATTGCTTTTGGGCGAATAAGTTTAGATAGCATACTTAAAACACGACCTTGATAGTGACCACTAAGCATTCGAGGTTGCAATATTTTTTGGTATGTTTCACGAGTTAATGCCTGTAAAAGTTCTGGCTCATCTGCTGAATGCTGAACAACATAATCATCTAATTCATCTGAAATGAAATGCATTATCCTAAAATTTTCTGTGTAAATTCTTCAATTTTTTTCTGATCATCACCAAACAACCATCGCAATACATTATCTTCCCAAATATCATCATATTGTTCTTGATTAATGATATTTCTTTCTTTTGCTAGATCTAATAATTTTCCAGGGTAGGATGATTGTGCCTCACTTTCCATCTCGCCAAGCGGGTAGGGGTCGTCTAGTCCCATAATGATTTGATTGCTTCCTTGTCTTTTGAGCATCAAATTAAAAGAATCTGTATCGTGAACCAAAGTGTCAAAATATATATTTGGGTGTCCAACAGCTTTTCGAGGATGAGTTTTTCCATCAAATAAATCGGGGCGTCCATCAAATCCTTGTATACGTCTTCCAAGATTCATTTGTGCCATTTGCCCTCCATGTGCAAAACAGGTTCTGATATTCGGAAAACGTTCTTGCATTCCGTTTAAGGTATAAAAATGATAAGCATCCCCACATTGAGCCAACATCCAAATCAAATGAAAACGCCATGAGGTGTTTTCAAGCTTAATCATTTTATCGCCATCGTAGGGGTGTACTTCAATAGCTAAATTATATTTGTTTGCTAATTCAAAAATAGCATCATTTTCTCTATCAAAAACACTTCGCCACTGGCCAATACTATCCATAAAATGTGTAGGTAGGCACAGTAATTTAAGACCTAATTCTTCAACACAACGTTCAATTTCCCAAAGTGCACCTTGTATAAATCCTGGATGTACTACAAATCCACAGGTGAATTTTTTTCCATGATTTTGTTGAATTTTAGCATTAAAATCATTTTGAAAACGCAAGGCTTTTTTCATCATTTCGAGGCGCAACCCATTTCCATACAACTGAGAGAGGTTCAGAACAACGGCATGATCAATTTTATTTTTCTCCATCCAATCTAGTTTTTCATCAAGAAAAAAACTAGAATGGGTTACTGGACGACTCCAACCTTTTTGAAGCATATATTTTCTTTCGTCATCAACCCAAAAAATTTCTTTATCCTTCATAAACTGAGGAATTTCCTCCGGATATGGAAGCAAGTGTGAGTGTCCGTTGATGCGTAGTTTACGTTTCATTTTTGTGATTTATAAATTATTTGGAGCTTCCATTTTTGCACCGCATTTATCGCAAGTACATTTTTCGGTATCGGAATAATAGCGGTCAAAAATTGCCGGCATATCCGTTTCAATATTTTGTAGTGTAAACGGTTCTCTGTAAAGCTGATGACTACATTGCTCGCAATACCATTCCAACGCATCTTGAACGCCCTCTGCTCTTGGGTATTCAATGACCAGTCCAACAGTATTGGCGCCTCGTTGAGGTGAGTGTGGTACTTTTGCAGGTAGTAAATAGATGTCACCTTCTTTGATATGCACATCTTTTGATTTACCATTTTCAATTATTTTTAAAATAATATCACCTTCAAATTGATAGAAAAATTCAGGAGTTTCATTGTAATGATAATCTTTTCTGTTGTTTGGTCCCCCAACAACCATCACAATAAATTCACCATCTTTCCAAACACATTTGTTACCAACAGGGGGTTTCAATAGATCACGATTTTCTTCAATCCAAGCCCTAAAATTAAGTGGGGATATTAGCGTACTCATGGTTTTCTTTTTTTGTTATTGCTATAAAGTTACAAAGATTTTGTTCGTCCACCATCAACTGGAATATTTATTCCATTGATATAGCCTGCGGCTTCACTGGCCAAAAACACAATAGTATTGGCAGTTTCTTCTGGTTTTGCAAATCGTTTAGCAGGGGTGTATGTTTTCATAATATTTTCCATTTCTTTAAATGACACATTGGCTTTTTTTGCTTTGATTTCAATAATTTCGTTCAATCGTTCAGTCTCTGTAAATCCAGGTAATACATTATTGACTGTAATTCCAAAAGCTCCCAATTCGAATGAAAGTGTTTTACTCCAATTTCCAACGGCATTGCGAATAGTATTGCTAACCCCCAAACCTTCAATAGGTTCTTTTACAGAAGTTGAAATCACATTAATAATGCGTCCATATTTCTCAGATTTCATAAAAGGAACAACAAGTTGTGTCAAAACATGATTGCATTTTAAATGTTGTGTAAATGCAGATTCAAATTGTTCTAAAGTCGCCTCTAAAATAGCACCACTGCGAGGTCCTCCTGTATTATTGATAAGAATATGAAATCCTTTGTGTGAGTTTAAATATTTTTCAACATTTATTTTTAGTTCCTCAGGATTTGAAAAATCGGCAACTATATAATCATGAGCAGCAGTTTTTGGTAATTCGGATACTATTTTTTTGAGTTTTTCTTCGTTACGAGCCACAAGTGTAACTCGTGTGCCCTCACTGGCTAGTGCAACAGCAGCAGCATGTCCAATTCCTTGAGTACTTCCGCAAACAAGCGCCGATTTGTTATTTAAATTTAACTCCATATCATCTTATTCATAATTAATACATACATTTTTTGCTTCCGTAAAAAAGCGTAAAACTTCAAAACCGCCTTCGCGACCAACTCCAGATGATTTTGTACCTCCAAAAGGGGTACGCAAATCACGCTGTAGCCATGTGTTGACCCATACAATTCCTGTTTCTAAATGTTCCGAAAAGTATAGACTTCGCTTCAAATTGTTCGTCCATATTGTTGCCGATAGCCCATAATTTATGTCATTGGCTAGCGAAAGCGCTTCTTCGTCATTTTCAAAAGGCATAAGCGTTACGACTGGCCCAAAAATTTCTTCTTGATTTAATATACAGTCATTACTCGAAACTTCAATAATTGTTGGCTCCAAATAATATCCTTTTTCTGCGCCATCAACAGAAACACGCTCACCTCCATACAAAATGGTGGCGTTTTCTTGTTTAACTTTTTCTAAATAGCTCAAAACTTTTTCTAGATGAGGTTTTGATACTAATGCTCCAATATCAGTATTTTTTTCTGAAGGTAAACCTACTTTTAATTGCTTTACTTTTTCAATAAAATCATTTTTAAATTGCTCGTAAATCGATGCTTCTACAAAAATTCGACTTCCACAAAGGCAAATTTGTCCTTGATTTGCAAACGAAGATTTAACTGTAGTTGAAAGCATTTTCTTATAATCACAATCTGCAAAAATGATATTAGGGTTTTTCCCTCCCAATTCTAGAGATAATTTTTTAAAAAGTGGTGCTGCTGTTTTAGCAATGTGTGCACCTGTTTTTGTTCCTCCAGTAAATGAAATTGCTTTAATGTTTGGATGCTCCACAATGGCCTGACCTGTTGTGGTGCCCAATCCATGCACAATATTTAAAACCCCTTTTGGAAGTCCAGCTTTGGTGCATATTTCTGCTAACAAAAAAGCAGTATAAGGTGTAACTTCACTAGGCTTGGCCACCACACAATTTCCTGAGGCTAGTGCTGGTGCTATTTTCCATGTAAAAAGGTACAAGGGTAAGTTCCAAGGCGAAATACAACCTACTACACCTATGGGTTGGCGTAAGGTGAAGTTGATGTTTTTTTGTGAAATTTGTTCATGACTTTCGCTATAGAACTGTGTTATTGCTTGGCTGAAAAACCTAAAATTAAGTGCTGCCCTAGGAATATCCACTTCTTTGGCTAAACTTAATGGTTTACCATTATCCATACTCTCGGCCGCCGCCAATGTCTCTAATTTTGATACGATTAAATCGGCTATTTTATGAAGTATTTCACTACGCTGTTCAACCGATGTTTTGGACCACAAACCAAAAGCATTATTTGCCGCTATATAGGCCTCTTCAACATCTTTATTTGTCGAATTAGGTAGTTTGCCATATACTACACCAGTACTCGGGTCTATGGCTTCTAGCCATTCGTTGTTCGAGGGCTCACAATAGGTTCCGTTGATGTAATTTTTAATGGTAATCATTATTGTTTTTTATAGGCTACAACTTTTATTTCAATCACTAAATCGGGGTGTGGGAGTTGATGTACTGCCACAGTAGTTCTTGTTGGTCCTGTTTCAGTATCAAAAAACGCCGCATATGCTTTGTTGTACGCTGCAAAATCATTCATATTCACTAAAAATGAAGTTACATCTACCACATCTGCTAATGATGCGCCTTCCTTGGCTAAATTTTTATCAATGTTTTGAAGCACTTCTCGGGTTTGAACGGCCACATCCAATTTTTTTGTACCCATACCGTCTATTTGCTCTGCCCCAGCAATACTATTGTCTGCTCGTCTAGAACTTGTTCCAGAAACAAAAATAAAATCACCCACACGTTTTGTGTGTGGATAAGCACCTCTTGGTGTGACTGTTTTACTCATAATTTAAAATTTTACAGTTAATGATTTAAGGTTTTAGCAATCTTATCATCTTCCAAAATGGAATTGGTTTCTTTTTTAATTTTTTTGTGAAGTGACGAAATAGATACATTTTGGTCAATATCCTGATCATTAATCATATTTAATATGGCCTTATCTTGCGCTCTTCCTCTAGTCATGGCCTCGTGATAGCCCATATCTTCCCTAAAAGTAACCATTGAATATTTAGAAAAATAATCGTTTGGGAGTTCTGTTTCTAAAGTCATTTCTAAAGCACGCTTTTTCTGAAAAAGGGCATTTGCGACATGGTCTTTCATTTCATGGAAATTATCAATAGCCAAGTCTGCAATACCGTCTGTGTCTATTTTTCGCTTTTGTTGAAAGGCTTTAAATGTATTTTCCCAATTGCCATCATGTTGATCTAAAAAAGTATCAAATTCTACAACATCCTCAAAGGAAGCATTCATCCCTTGTCCATAAAACGGAACTATGGCATGAGCCGCATCGCCAAGTAACAGGTTTTTGCCTTTATATTGCCATGGAAAACATTTTACAGTGCCAAGTGGTGCTGTTGGATTTTCAAAAAATTCTGATGTCAAATTTGGCATCAATTCTAAAGCATCCGGAAATTCATTTTTAAAGAAATTTAATACATTTTCTTTGGTCGTTAGGTTGTTAAAGTTGTAAGTTCCATCTTCATAAGCCAAAAATAAAGTTACAGTAAAACTTCCATCCAAATTTGGTAATGCTATAATCATATACTCGCCTCTTGGCCAAATATGAAGTGCGTTTTTAAATGTTCTAAATGCGCCATTTTCAGATGGAGGAATAGTCAATTCTTTATACCCATGTGTTAGAAAATTTTGAGAAAAACTAAATAAAAATTTGCGTTCCGAAAAGTAACTTTTTCGCAGTGCTGAGCCTGCTCCATCGGTTCCAAAAATAAGGTCTGCGGTACAGTCAAAAATTTGTCCATTTTCGGTATTTGTAAAATTAGCAGTATTATTTTCAAAATCAACGTCATTACATTTATTGTTGAATTCAATGCTCACATTTTCAAGCGCTTCGGCCTCATCCATCAAAAGTGCAGTGAGCAGTTCTCTTGAAATAGAGTTGATATATTCTCCGTCACGTCCACTGTATTTGGAGAGTTTAGTATTGCCATCCCTGTCGTGTAACATTCGTCCATGCATTGGAATACAAAGTTTCATGGCTTTATCTTCCAAACCTACCATTTTCATGGCTTTGATGCCCCTGTTGGAAAAGGCCAAATTGATAGAACGTCCAGCACTAATGTCAACTTTCCTCAGGTCTGGTCGTAGTTCCATAACACGGACGTTGTATCCTCGCTGTCCTAGTCGTAATGCAAAAAGCGATCCACACAGCCCAGCTCCAATAATTAAAATATTTTCTTTGTGTTTCATGAGAGTAGATTTTTTAGGATTTCAACCATATGGTAAACATCTTCAAAAGAATTGTAAAAAGGAACAGGTGCGCAACGTATAACGTCGGGTTCTCTCCAGTCTGTAATTACATGGTTTTCAATGAGTTGTTTATGAAGTGTTTTGTCAGCATTTTTTACTTGAATAGAGAGTTGACACCCACGTTCATTAGGGTTAGTAGGTGTAATGATATTGATGTGAGGATTATTCAATTCATTAATCAGAAATTCTAAATAAGCGGTAAGTTTTATGGATTTTTGGCGTAATGCAGTCATGCCGACTTCATTAAACAAATCTAATGAGGCTTTAATTGCTGCCATTGATAGAATTGGAGGGTTACTCAATTGCCAACCCTCTGCTCCAGGTGTTATGTCTAATGGTTGTCGCATGTTGAATCGGGTTGCTTTGTTTTGACTCCACCAGCCTGCAAAACGTTTTAATGTTTTATCATTAGCGTAGCGTTCGTGCACAAATATTCCACCCAAACTTCCAGGGCCAGAATTTAGGTATTTATACGTACACCATGCCGCAAAATCTACTCCAGAATCATGTAGCTCTGGTTGAATATTACCTGCACCGTGTGCTAAATCAACACCTACTTTACACCCTTTGGCGTGGCCAAGTTTTGCAATTTTTTTTAAATCTAAGTATTGTCCTGTATAATAATTGACACCGCCAATAAGAAGAAGTGCAATCTCGTCGCCTTGCTTTTCGAGTATTTGTTCTAAATCTTCAATTCTTAATAAAGTTTCCCCTTTTCTAGGGTGCCATTCTACAAGACATTCATTAGCATCAAAACCATGAAATTCCAATTGTGTTTGTACGGCATATCGATCTGATGGAAATGCGTCACTTTCAATTAATATTTTACAGCGTTTTGGTGTAGGATTATAAAAAGAAACCATCAACAAGTGAAGATTTGTTGTGAGGGTGTTCATTACTACAACTTCAATGGGTTTTGCGCCCACAATTTTAGCCATACTTTCTGTAAGAAATTCATGATAGGGCATCCAAGGATTTTTGGCTTCAAAATGGCCTTCAACACCAAGTTTTGCCCAATCGTTGAGCTCTTGATCTATGGCCAATTTTGTGGATTTTGGTTGCAGTCCAAGAGAATTTCCTGTAAAATACAACCAGTTTTTTCCATTATCTTCTTTTGGAATATGAAACGCATTTCTGTATGGTGCCAATGAATCGTTTTGATCCATTTGCTGAGCAAATTCTAGATGTGATTTAAATACCAGCAAGACAATATGTTTTGAGTGTACTCAAATGTAGGTAATTTTAGCCGATTAAAAAATCGAGTTAGAGTTGTGAAAATCAATGATTTTCTTTTAATAAGTGAGGAAATTTAGCTTTAAAACGCTTTAATCTTGGAATAGAAACATTGCGAACATAAGGATTATTGGGGTGCAAGCGTTCATAATTTTGGTGGTACGCTTCGGCTTTCCAAAATTTTTGAAATGGGTAAACCTCTGCGGCTACGCTTATATTTTCTGTGTTTTCTATTTTTGCTATTTTCTTTAAGATAATTGCTTTTTGTTCTTCATTTTGATAAAAAATAATCGAACGGTATTGCGAGCCTCTGTCTGGCCCCTGACCATTAACTTGCGATACATTTTGAGAACCAAAATATACATCCACCAAAGTTGAAAAAGACACCACAGATGGATTGTAAAGCACTTCTACAGCTTCGGCATGACCAGTTCGGCCAGTATTGCTGAGTTCGTAGGTGGGATTGTCGGTAAAACCACCCGAATAACCACTAATGGCTTCTTGAACACCATATACACTTTCGTAAACGGCTTCGACACACCAAAAACATCCACTGGCAAAATAGGCCTTAGCAATGCCATTTTTTAGTGGAACTTCAATGGGCTTAGCATTGGTAACCGCTTGTCGTTTGGTGTTTTGTGTATTGTTGTTTTGACAACTTACACTGCTACAAAAGAGTAGGGGAAGGAATAAAAAGATGTTTTTCATGGTGCACATATTTGGGGTAAAATTAAGCATCCACCAATGGTATTTTGTGAAATTTTGGTTAAAAAATCTTATATATTGACGATTTTAATTGTTGCCAATAGTTTTTATCAGTTACAATTTTTCATTCAAGTCTTGTCTTCCAACAATAGCCATTATTTCCACAATATTTTGATTGATTCTGTAGTAAATACTATCAACTCCACATACACAACGCCGATATCCTTTTTTTATGTAATCTACAGATTCAAAGGAAAAAGGGCGTTTTGCGATAATGTCAAAATATTCAAAAAACGATTCAAAATAGTGATCCGCTTGGGTCATTCCAAACTTCTCAACGCCATAATGGTGAATTCGAATCAGGTCATTTTTTGCTTCGTTGGATAATTTATATTTAGCCATTGAGCAAAGACTTTGATTGCGCTAAAATACTTTCTTTAGTGTCATTCGTAAATCCGCTATTTTCGGCTTTTTCCAGCTTAGCTCTAATCCAGTCAATTTGAATTTGTTGTTTTCGGGCTTGTCTAATCAAGTCGTTTACTAACTCACTTTTACTTGAATATTCTTTATTGTTTACTTGGGTTTTTAGCCATTCGTCATTTGGCTTAGTGAATGTTATACTTTGTCTAGACATAATGTTTACTTTGATTCAAATATACACCAAAAACGCATCGCTATCAAATTGTTGCCAATAGTTTTTTTCCCGTCGCTAGCGCGAGCATCTTTGCTCGTGCTGGTATAAACACAAGCGTGGACGCTTGCGCCAGCGGGGGGATTAAACACTGACTTTAGCAATTCCGAGTGGATTCTGACGTAGTCGAATCCGCCGTTATTGCGGTTATACATTGTTGGCATTAGTAATTTTCAGTCGAAAACTCTTTTAAACTGTTTAAATTTTCTTCTGATTTAAATTTCCAACTTAAAAGTCCAGAATATTTTTCTCCAAAGTTTGTTTCAGCTTCTAAATTGAATAAATCCGTTTCATATTCTTTGTATACATCGTCATATATCTTTTTTGCAAATTTTAGCCATTTTTCTTCAGAATCTATATTGGCTTTTTTAAATTCACTTCTCATTTTTCTTGAATAAAATTCCAAAAGGTCAAATTTAACTTGATTGTATTCAAGAAGATATTTGGTCTTTTTTAAAGGTTGAACATATGAGCAGTCAAATAAAAATATCGGAACAATATCAACTTTTCCTTTTCCTTTCGGAAAATTCATTTCGTTAAATTCTACATCGATATATCCACAAAAGAAAGAAGATTTTTCAACTCTTGGAGCTCCTTTAAATGATTCCCAATTCAATTTATTCTCCACGCCCCATACTTTTTCAGTTTGAAAATCTTTAGTATCTAATAATTTATAAACTGCAAATTTTATACGATGACAAGTTGACCAATTATCCGGCAATTTGTGTTCAAGAATTTTGACAGAGTTACCTCCAAATATTCTTGCTTTCTGTTTAGCTAAACTTTTCACTTTATCATAATCACAATCATAGGTTAACCCTCCATCTTTAATCTCAAAAATTCCAATCTTAATATCTCCATTTCCTATAGTTATATTTTCATTTTCTTCAATAACCACAATCCGTTCTGATAAAGGAAGGGGCTGTAGTTTTTTTTCAATCTTCTCTTTGACTTTCATAGAACCACAACCTGTAAGAGATAAGACTATAATTATATTCAGTACAGATAATTTTCTAATCATTTGTTTCGTTTTTATTAATGCCAACTTGTATATATCCGCACAGTTGCGTTTATTTCTTTTATATATTTTTTTGTTTTTATTTTCGTAATGTATTCATAATCAATTCTTTGGCAATCAATAATAGTAACCAATGGATTTTTAATTTTTGCAAGAGATTTTTTTAAATCATCGGTACAGTCAAGAGAAAAGCTAGTTATTACTTTGGTCTGAATTCGATATTTAGTATTTGTATGATTTAGGTCATTCATGTTTTTGAAGAATAGATTTGGGGGCTATTCATTTCAAATGTATAAAAATTTTTAAAACAAAAGGAGTACAGCACAAAAAAAACCATCACAATTGTGATGGTTTTTGGTATACGTAGGGTTATTTATTACATAGTAGAAAATAACTTTTCCATTTTTACTTTTTGCTCTTCGGCCAGGGTGGCATCTACCAAGATACGACCACTGTGCTCGTCTGTAATGATTTTTTTGCGAGAAGCAATTTCCATTTGTACTTGTGGAGGGATAGTAAAATACGAACCTCCAGAAGCACCTCTTTCAATGGGTACAACGGCCAATCCGTTTTTGACATTGCTACGGATTTTTGTGTATGCATTTGCTAAACGATTTTCAATTTTTGTTTTGTATTCTTCAGATTTTTCAAGAAGAACTTTCTCTTCTTTTTCAGTTTCTGCAAGAATAGCGTCCAAATCGCCTTTTTTGTGCTTTAGGTGTTCTTCACGTTCTTTTAAACGTTCTTTTGTACCCTCAATCACTTCCTTTTTTTGTTCAATTTGAGCTTTAAATTCTTTGATATGCTTTTCGGCCAATTGGATTTCTAGTTCTTGAAATTCAACTTCTT